>JASFEJ010000160.1:0-3013 GCA_050124895.1 Dehalococcoidia bacterium | reverse complement strand
ATTGAGATAGTCAACCGGGCGCTGGCCGTCAACCAGCCCTCGGCCGACGACGCCATCGATATACTGGCCAAGGTCGGCGGCTTTGAGATAGGGGGACTGGCCGGAGCCATCCTGGCGGCAGCAGCTAACCATATACCCGTGGTCATCGATGGCTTTATCTCAGGGGCGGCGGCGCTCAGCGCCGTCAAGCTGGCGCCCGGGGTAAAAGATTACCTCATCGCGGCGCACCTCTCGGCGGAAAATGGGCACCGCGCCATGCTGGACTATATGGGTTTGAAGCCCCTGCTCAATCTAAATATGAGGCTCGGCGAGGGCACCGGCGCCGCCCTGGGCATCTCTTTAGCCGAGGCCTCGGTCAAGATTCTGAAGGAAATGCTCACCTTCGACGAGGCGGGCGTCTCCGATAAAGACGGGGAGGGGGGATAAAAATGGGCTTCTGGCTAGCCTTACAGTTTCTGACCATCATCCCCTCCCCCTTCCACCGCCGACCTGAGCCGCATCATATGGCGGCGGCGTTGAGCTACTTCCCCATAATTGCCATATTCATCGGCGGGGTTGTTTTCCTGGCCAACTGGGGTTTGAGCGAGGTCTTTTCCCCCTACCTCAGCGCCGCCCTGACTTTAGCCGTTTGGGTTTTGCTCAGCGGCGCTTTGCACCTGGACGGGCTGGTGGATAGCTGCGACGGCCTGGCGGGCAACACCCCCGCCCGAAGGCTGGCCATAATGGCCGACAGCCGCGTGGGGGCCTACGGCATCGTCGGCGTCTGTTTAGTCCTGCTCATAAAATACGCCGCCCTCGTTTCGCTGCCGGAAATATGGCGGCTGGAAGCCCTGCTGCTGGTGCCGGTGCTGGGCGTTTGGACGATGGTCTTCGCCCTGTTTAGCTTTCCCTACGTGCGTAAGGAAGGCCTGGGGCGGCATTTCAAAAAAGGCGCCAACGGCTGGAGATTGGCTTTGGTCACCCTGCTGACGCTGGCGGCGGCCGTCGGGCTGGCGCGGTGGCAGGGTGTTATAATGATGGCCGTAACCGGGCTTATAGCCCTGGGCATGGGTTACTTCTTTAAGGCTCGCCTGGGGGGGCTTACCGGCGACGTCTACGGGGCCATCAAAGAGGTCAGCGAGGCGATAGTCTTAGCCCTGGCCCCGCTGATACTGGGCCTCGGCTGAGGAGATATTTGGTGAGACTGCTTTTGGTCCGACACGGCGAAACGGAATATAATCGTGATTGGCGCTTCCAGGGGCACAGCGACCTGGGGCTTGACTGGGTGGGGCGGCGGCAGGCGACAAGGCTGCG
This sequence comes from Dehalococcoidia bacterium, assembly GCA_050124895.1. Taxonomy (GTDB): domain Bacteria; phylum Chloroflexota; class Dehalococcoidia; order Dehalococcoidales; family BS750m-G39; genus E44-bin88. The sequence goes on along the minus strand of JASFEJ010000160.1, from coordinate 1,720 downwards.
CCGGCGCCTTTCCCGGGAGCCGCTCGATTTGGTCTATTCCAGTAATCTAAAGCGGGCGGCGGAGACCGCCGAAATCATCGCCCGGGGGCGTGGTCTTCGGGTGGTGCCCCGTGAAACCCTGGCCGAGCTCGCTTTCGGCGAGTTCGAGGGTATGACCTATGATGAGATAATCGAGCGCTATCCCCAGTGGCGGCCGGATCATTTTGACTTCACCGCCTACGGGGGGGAGAGCCTGGAGCAGCTGGCTCAACGGATAAGGGCTTTTGAAAAGGAACTCAGCAGCCACAACCCCGCCGACGCCGATATCCTGATAGTAGCCCATGCTGGCCCTTTGTGCGTTCTGCTCTGCAGGCTGCTGGGGGTGGATGTCGAAAACTGGCGGCGCTTCTACCTTATGCCGGCATCGCTGACAGTAGTCGAGGACGTCGAGCGGGAGCCGGTGCTGTCCCTGAGCAACGACGTCTCTCACCTGAAAACTAAATAGGTAGGCTCAAGATGAAAAGCATTCTGATAACCGGCGGCGCCCGCAGCGGCAAGAGCCGCTTCGCCCAGAAGCTGGCCTCTGAGGCTGGCGGCCAAGTCCTCTTCGTGGCTACGGCCGAGGCTAAAGACGAGGCCATGCGCCTCCGTATCGAGGCGCACCGGGAGTCCCGCCCCAAAAACTGGAAAACTTTGGAAGCGCCGCTCGGAATCAGCGGCATCATCGCTCAACACATTGGGGATGCGGCCATCGTGGTTATCGATTGCATCACCGTGCTGGTGGCCAATATCCTGCTCCAGGGGCGGGGTGAAGAGGCGGTCTTTGAAGAGATTGAAGCCCTTATCAAGCAGACGGAAGGGCTGGAGGCGACCTTCATCCTGGTGACCAACGAGGTGGGGCTGGGGATTGTGCCCGATAACGAGCTGGGCCGGCGCTACAGAGATTGCCTGGGCAGGGCCAACCAGCTTCTGGCCGGCCACGCCGACGAGGTCTATTTAATGGTGGCGGGTATACCGGTCAGGCTTTAACTCAAGGTACCTGCCGATATTTGCGCTTGAACCCTTTGGCTTCGGATACACAGCTTACGCCCTCCGCCGCCATGGCCGCCACGCAGCGGTTGCAGTGGTCGCAGTCTACGGTGGTTATCTCCCCCGCAGCCATTTTCCTTATCACCTCCGGGTCTCTGATGGTGGCCCGGCCCAGCTGCACGAACTCGAAGCCTGCTTTCATGGCCTCGTCCATGTCCTCGACCGAGCCGACCCCGCCGATGTAGGCTACGGGGATTTCAACGGCGTCCTTGATGCGCCTGGCTGGCTCGATCAGGAAAAGCCTCTGGAAGGGGACTTCCCTGACCACGAAACGGCCGAACAAAGCCATCCCCATCTTGTTAAACAGGTTCTTTTCCGACTTGACGTATTCCCATATGGGGACATTACCCCGCAGCATCAAGAAGGAAGTCCGGGCGGTAAATCCACAGCTGGGGACGAGCAGGCTGGCACCGGCCGCCTCGAACCTCTGGGCCACCCCTGCCGCTTCGTCAACCGTCAAGCCACCCTTGAAACCGTCCTCGCAGTTCATTTTTACTATCAGAGGGTAGCCCGCCCCCACGGCTTCCCTGACCTGCTTGATGATGGTGGTGGGGAAGCGTAGGCGGTTCTCCAGGGAGCCGCCGTATTCGTCCCGGCGCCTGTTGGTCCAGGGAGAGAGGAACTGGCTGAGTAGATAGCCGTGCCCGGCGTG
>JASFEJ010000159.1:0-3023 GCA_050124895.1 Dehalococcoidia bacterium | reverse complement strand
TCTTTTCCAGGCTTATCTTGCCCGCCAGCCTTTTCTGGCTGAGTTCCTGCCAGTCGCGGTGGCCGTAGAGCCGTGTTATTGAGGACTGGCACTCGGGGCGGGTCAGGTTGCGCAGCAGCGCCATCTCTAGGGGGAAGAGTATCAGTAGTTCCACCTTGTGCCCCTTCCAGTCCTGGCCGTGGGCGGCTAGCTTCCTTATCGTTGACCAGCGCAGTTGTCTATAGCCGGGCGGGTCGATGAGGGCCAAGCTCGACGCCGAGCGGGGGACGAGGTCGAAGGCCTCTTTTAGCACCCTTTCCTTGACGCAGTTGCCGGTGACAATCTTGACGTCGCCGTTGCGCTGGGTCATCAGCCAGGCCAGGCTCTCGGCGTCATCGGGGTCGTGGGCGATGAGTACGTGGCGGTCAAAATGCCTCTGTGTGCTCAAGGCCCTCAGCGCCGAGTCCTCAATGATGCAATCCGTCCCTTTGCAGGAGCACTGGCCGCCGCTGGCGTAGAGCTCTAGGTAGCAATGGCGCTCTTTGCCCAGAGCGGCGGTGTAGGCTTCGATGTAGTCGCCGAAGCACTCCAGCTTGTGGCAGCCCCACTTCCTGATGGGCCTCGGCTCTGATGCGTTCGATTTGTTCATTGGCTTTAGGCTAACTTAAGTGGCGCTGGTAGTGTATGATATCGTCCCGGCTAAATCTGTCCACCTCGCGGTTGGCTCTCATCTCCTCCAGGTGGGAAATCGTTTCCAGTATCGCCATTCTCTGATTGAAGTGGTCGAGTTTATCCAGGCTGACGCCGTTAATGTCGTCCACCCAGCTTATCTCATGGGCTATCTGGTAGGCCGTTTTTGATTTCGAGTCCAGAGTGCCCAAGATTTGTCCGTCCCTGAACCTGTGGTGCTGGATAATCGCTTCGACCCTCGCCCTGAATTCGGTGAAGGGCTGTTCGTGCCCGGGCAAGACTATGGCCACCTCCAGCTCTTTGAGCCGGTTCAGCGAAGCCAGGTAGTCGCCCAGCGGGTTGCCGCCCAATTGGGGATGCAGCCCGACGTGGGGGGTGATGGTGGGCAGGATATGGTCTCCGGAGAGCAGTATTTTCTTGTCCGGCTCGTAGAGGCAGATATGTCCGGGGGAATGTCCCGGCGTCCAGAGCACCTTGAAGTTGAAATAACCGGTGGTGATGGTTTCGTCGCCGTGGAGAGTTACGTCGGGTGGGGTGGGGGCGACGGACTGTCTTATGGGCGGGGAGGCGGTGTGGAACTGGCTAAGCTCGTCAGGCGGTGTCCCGTGCGCCTGTAAAGATATGTCTATCTCTTGGAACTCCTCGTCCAAGTTGGTTCTCGACTGGATGATGTCTCTCTCCAGTTCGTGCATGTAGAGCCGGGCATTGCAGTATTGCTTCAGCCTGTTCGCCAGGCCGTAGTGGTCGGGGTGAGAATGGGTGAAGACTATCTGCCCGACCGGCCTGTCGGCCAGCGCCTGTTTCAGGTAATCGAAGGTATCATCGCTATCCCAGCCGGTGTCGACCAGGAGCGCGCCGTGCTGGCTGTCGCCTTCGACCAAATAAACGTTGATGTGAGTCAGGCTGCGGTCCTTATGCGGCATCCGCAGCTTCAGTTGTTCAATGGAACCGCCGGGGGCGAATTCCAGTTTCCCGGATTCCAAGCTCATCTTTACCTCATCCCTTTATGTTGTAGAAGGCGCCTATTCCGGCAAAGTTGCCGTTGCTTTTTAGTTCCTCTTCGATGCGGAGCAGGCGGTTATACTTGGCAGTGCGCTCGGTACGGCAGGGGGCGCCTGCCTTGATTAAGCCCGTGTTAAGCCCCACCGCCAGGTCGGCGATGGTGGTGTCCTCGGTCTCGCCGGAGCGGTGGCTGACCACCGCCGTCCAGCCGGCAGCCTGGGCCATCTTAATGGCGGCGACGGTCTCGGTGAGGGTGCCTATCTGGTTGAGCTTGATGAGAATCGAGTTCGAGGCTCTCATCTCGATTCCTTTAGCTAACCGCTCGACGTTGGTGACATACAAATCGTCGCCGACGAGCTGCACCCTTTCCCCCAGCTTCTGGGTGAGCAACTGCCAGCCCGCCCAGTCGTCCTCGGCCATGCCGTCCTCGATGCTGATGATAGGGTAGGCTTTTGCCCATTTGACATAATAATCAACCATCTCCTGGCTGGTCAGCGAGACGCCTTCTCTGGCCAGAACGTATTTGCCGTCCTGATAAAACTCGCTGGCGGCGGGGTCCAAGGCGATGTAACAGTCGCTGCCGGGGACGTAGCCGGCCTTTTCCATGGCGGCCAGGATGGCTTCGATGGCGTCCTTGTTGGAGGGGAGGGAGGGGGCAAAGCCGCCCTCATCGCCGACGTTGGTGTTTAAGCCTCTGTCTTTAAGCACCTTCTTTAATGCCTGGTAAATCTCGGTGGCCATTCTTAAGGCCTCGCTGAAGCTCTCGGCGCCGACGGGCATTACCATGAACTCCTGAAAGTCGGTGGAGTCGGTGGCGTGCTTGCCGCCGTTAAGTATGTTAAGCATGGGCACGGGCAGGGTATAAATGTCTTCCTGTCCCAGGTAAAGGTAAAGGGGCATCTCGGCGGACTCGGCCACGGCGTGGGCCACCGCCAGCGATACCCCCAGTATGGCGTTGGCTCCCAGGCGCGATTTGTTGGGCGTGCCGTCTAGTTCAATCAGCCTTTGGTCCAGAGCCGGCTGGTCGGTGGCCGACATCCCCTTTACCGCTTTGGCGATTTCGTTATTGACGTTGGCCACGGCTTTGAGCACGCCCTTGCCGCCGAAGCGGGACTTGTCGCCGTCCCTGAGCTCAACGGCTTCGTGCTGGCCGGTGCTGGCCCCGGAGGGCACCGCCGCGGTGCCTTTAATGCCATCATCCAGTGTTAGCTCGACCTCAAGGGTGGGGTTGCCCCGGGAGTCTAATATTTCTCTGGCTTTAACGCTGTCGATTTTAGTCATGCTATTCCTTTACTGCTTCAAGCGCTTTGTCCACCGCCTCGGCGGCGCTCTGGGCTCTAATGATGGCCTTG
>JASFEJ010000158.1:0-3040 GCA_050124895.1 Dehalococcoidia bacterium | reverse complement strand
CTTGTCCCATATAAGAGATATATAAGGGTCTAACCCTTATAGGGTGGGTATTGGGTGGGAAAAAACTACGTACGCTAACAGATTGGTGAGGATGTTGGGTGGGGAAAAAAGAGTTAAAGAGAGGTTAGGGACTTTGGGGTGGGGTTTGGGTGGGAAAAGTAAGTTAGAGTGGGTAAACCCTACCTCTTAGCCCGTTTTCCCCTGCGGAACAAAGAGCTGATAAACCACAAGAAGAAAACCACCCCGACAAAGGGGAAAAGCATCGAAACATGGCTGCCTCCCCCACCCCCAACCTCCACATCCGTCTGCGCTTCGGTAACCTCCGGCCTCGGCGCTTCCTTAGCGCGAGCTAAAGCCTCCTCGGTCACCTCGTAGGCGGCCACCTTCCCGTAGAGAAATTCATCGGGCACCCAGCCCAGCGGGTTAACGCGGCTGGTGGCTTCGGCCCATATCCAACCCACCTCCCCCGAAAGCTCGAAAAAGGCGGTGGCCGGTTTGTAATCGGGCAGAAAGATAAGGGCGGCGGTATGCCCTTCACCGACGGCTATCGCCGAGCGCAGCCCCGCACCCTTACACATCACCGCCAGCAGCACGGCGCTGTCCTCGCAATCGCCGTAGCCGACCTCGTTCTTAGCCAGAATGCTGGCCAGCTCGTCGGCGTTCTGGGCGAACTCTTCATAGTTAAAGAGGTCGATGTCGGTGGTATATCTCACCCTGTCCCGCACGAAATAATACACCGCCTCCGCCCTCTGGATAACGTCGGGGTAGTCCTCGGCAATCTGCTGACCCAGGCTGTAGGCGATATCGGCGTTCTCCCCCAGGCTCTCGAAGGCGATAACCGGACGGAAATCGGTGGCCGTCACCTGGTAAAAACCGTCATCGCCGAAAGAGCGCGTGCGGCATATCGACCAGTCGTCGTAGATTTCGCCCTCAATATTGTAGAAACCCTCCGATGAGGCGGCCCAGGCGTAGCCGGCTCCAGCCAGCCCGCCCGCGAGGACGAAGGCTAAACTGATTAGAATACCGATTCTTTTCATAGCGGTCCCGTAAGTGCCGCGTGCAGTATCAGCCCGAAAAAGACGAGATAGCCGCTGACGAATATCCCCACCGCCACCGGGCTGCGGTTTATGCTCAAGAAGGATATCTTCGGCGTCAGCTTGTCCACAATGTAGAATATGGCTATCCCCACCAGCAAACTCACCAGGAAACTTATCGCCAGCAGCCCCCAGATTCTAAAGTCGAAGACATACCAGACTATGGGTTCGGTGACCGCGGTCAGGGCGCTGACGGCGCCGTGGATAACCAGCCCCATGAAGAGGAAAAAACCGGCGATGAAAATGCCCACCGCCACCGGGCTCTCCCCGATGCGCTGGCGTTCGTGGATGTGGGGGGTGAGCGCGTCCAGCGCCAGCACCCCGACCCAAGCCAGCAGCACCGAAACGAAGGCGAGCAGCACTACTTTAGCCAGCCATATCAGTACGACAACCCAGTAAGGGGCCACCAGTCCCAGTTCGTTCATCAGATAGTCTCCTTTCGATTAAACACTGCCCCTATTTTATATCAGACTAACTCTTTTCTCTCAAATCAGACTAAAACCCGGAAAAGTGGTTTAACAAGGGATAAACCAGAAGCGCCAGCACGATAATAACCCCGGCTAGAACCAGCCAGTACCACCCCACCCGCCTCAACCTTCCCCGGAAGGCCAGATAGACGCCGAAAACGATCTGAGCCGCTCCACCCGCCAGAACGATGACCAGTTGCACAATAAAGGGTCCCGGGAAAAACGAGTAGAAGAGAAAGATGACCGGATGGAAGGGGAAAAAGGCGCCAAACAGGCAGAATATGCCGTGAGCCACCAAAAGCCAGCCGACCAGCTTTACCAGTGGCCTCGCATTAACCTCTCTTGACACCACGGATTACTCCACCACCTCTATTATACAGGGAACGGTGCCGTAGTCACGGCCCCTGACATTAAGCCCGATTTCCAGGCGGTATTGCCCCGGAGCCACCTCCGGCCCTATTTTGATGACGAGCACCGTAGCCATTGAGTCAATCGGCCCCGTTTCTACATACTGGCTCAACTCCATGCCCGAGGGAACAGAGGTAGCGTAGAGACTAAGGCTGCCTTCCCGGAATCCGTCAGGCTGACCTGCGTGAAAGATGTTATTCCTAGTCTCTCCCGCCCCTGTCTCAATGTAGTCTCGGTAACAGACTCCGACCTTCCCAAACCAGCTCTTAAGCATCACGAAGGTACACTCGACGGACGGCCAGCGGGGTATTTCTCCCTCTGCATAATTATGGATGTTAGCCCGATAGATAAAAACTCCGGGCGAGGGCGCAGGATATACGTCGTCGTAGACCTCCTCCGCCCCTTCCACTGGAAACGGGTTATCCTCCTCGGGTATCGCCACACGGCTGGTACAGCCGCTGACGACCAACGACAAAACGAGCAGCGGCAGGATAATCACTAGCTTCTTCACTCTCACCCCCGTCACGGGCGAGTCGAAACCTACTTAGCGCCATTTATCCTTAAAGACTATCTCGTCAAACTCTTTACGCGGCCTGGGCTTGGGCTCTTCGTCGGGATAGCCCAGCGGTGTCATCGAGACTACTTTGTAACCCTCGGGCACCCCTAAAACCTTTTCCGCCGCCACCGAATCGAAGGCGCCGATATAGACCGTGCCCAGCCCCAGCGCCGTGGCCGCCAGCACCATATTCTGCATGGCCAGGGCGGCGTCGAACATAAACCAGTCGCCCTTATCGGTCACCGGTTCTCTGGGCTCTTTATAGCTGCAGCCTGCCTTGCCCAGCTCGGCGCAGGCGACAATGGTTACCGGCGCCACCCTCATCGCCTCGGTGGCGCGGTTGGGCATGGGCCCGCCCACGCCGAAACCGGTATCGGCCAGGCGGTGTATCGTATCGACGTCCCGCACCACGATAAACCGCCAGCACTGGGTATTCGCCCAGGAAGGCGCCTGCCGGGCGGCTTCCAGTACCATCTCGACCTTCTCGTCTTCCACCGGCGTGGACTTAAACTTAC
>JASFEJ010000157.1:0-3156 GCA_050124895.1 Dehalococcoidia bacterium | reverse complement strand
TGATGGTGTCGCCCGTACCGGATACAGACCCACCGGTGGCTGACCAGGCGTAGGTGAGGACATCATCTGCGTTCTCGTCGCTGGCGGTGCAGCTTACGGTGCAGCTCTCGCCGCGGGCCACCTCGGTAGCGCTGGGGGTAAGGCTGGCAATCGTCGGTGGCTTGTTACAGCCGCCCGCCAGAATCATGGTGAGGATAACCAGACCCACCAGGGCCAGTTTGATAGTCTTAGACTTCCACATCTTCGGCCTCCCCCTTGGAGCCAGATAGGGCTATTTGGGAAAATCTTACGCTATTAAGTAGGTTGAGTCAATGCTTGAGAAGCGGGTGGGGTAATGGTGGGTTTGGCTAGGCTAGTCCGCAGGGATTAAATCTCGAAAGTGGAAGGAGTTTCTGTCCACCGTTTCCCCCAGGCTGTAGCCTATCCCCTGTTGGAATATGGGGCCGTCATAGGCAAAGCTGTGGAACTCGCCGTTCTCGCCGCTGGGGTCAATGTTGGGGGGAAGCTCGGCGAGGAAGTCTTCATCGAACTGCCGGCCCAGGAATTTCTGGTCTAAGACCTTGGTATCAATGCAGCTAATCACGGACTTGAAGCCCAGGGCTATGAACGAATGGGCGAGCTCGGCGGAGTCCCGGCCCCAGATGGGGAAGATGCCCTTCATGTTTAGCTTGGCCAGGTTGTCCTCACGGTATTTTCTGACGTCTTCCAGGAAGATATCGCCGAAGCCTACCTTCTCAATCCCCTGCTCTTTGAACATGTTGAGGGCCTCGGTCATTTTAGCGACGTATATTTCGTTGGTGCAGTTCTTGGGGATGAAGACTTTGTGGAGGGGGATGCCTATAGATTTGGCCTGTTGCTCGACCAGGACTCGGCGCACGCCGTGCATGCTGATGCGGTCGTAGTCTTTGGTGACGGTGGTGAGCAGGGAGACCACCTCGTATTCATGGTGCTTTTTGATTTCGTAGAGCGCCATAGTGCTGTCTTTGCCGCCGCTCCAGCCGAAGAGTATTTTTTGCATGTTTGTGGCCCCTTTCTGCAAAATCAGGGGACGTCAATCCGCCCCGCTCTGTTAGCGTACGTAAAAATGTCCCAACCCAGCCCGCCCTAATGAGTAAACTCCTTAACCTGGAGTTGGCCGCCCCACCCTCATTATTTAGCACGCTTTCCTCTTCAAAATCTCCGCCTTGTCCGTCTTTTCCCAGGGCAAATCAAGGTCAGTGCGGCCGAAGTGGCCGTAGCAGGCGGTGGGTCTGTAGATGGGTCGGCGCAGGTCGAGGGTGCGGATGATGGCTTCGGGTCTGAGGTCGAAGTGTTTGTTTATCAGGTCGAGCAGGACATTGTAATCGGCCTGGCCGGTGCCGAAGGTTTCCAACGAGACGGAGAGGGGGTGGGCGACGCCGATGGAGTAGGCAATCTGGATCTCGAGTCTCTCGGCTAAGCCCGCGGCGACGATATTCTTGGCGATGTAGCGGGCCATGTAGGCCGCTGAGCGGTCGACCTTGGTCGGGTCTTTACCGGAAAAGCTGCCGCCGCCGTGGCGGGCGATGCCGCCGTAGGTGTCGACGAGAAGTTTGCGGCCGGTAAAGCCGGTATCGGAGACGGGGCCGCCGATAACGAAGCGGCCAGTGGCGTTGACGTAGAAATTGGTCTTGTTATCAATAAGCGACGTGGGCACCACGGCCTTGATTACCTGTTGCATGATATCCTGCTCAATCTGGGACTGGCTGACATCGGGGTTGTGCTGGGCACCGATAACGATGCTGTCGATGCGCCGTGGCGTGCCGTTGGCGTACTCTATGGTAACCTGCGATTTGCCGTCGGGGCGTAGGTAGGGGAGGGTCTTGTCCTTCCTTACTTGAGCCAAACGCTGGCAGAGCTTATGGGACAGGGAGATGGGGAGGGGCATAAGCTCCGGGGTTTCGTTGCAGGCGAAGCCGACCATCATGCCCTGGTCGCCGGCGCCCACCTTGTCCAGGTCGTTGCCCGAGGCCGCCTTGGCTTCCCGCGATTTGTCCACGCCCAGAGCGATATCCTTGGACTGTTCCTTGATGGAGACCATTACGCCGCAGGACTGGTAGTCAAAGCCGTATTCGGGCTGGGTATAGCCGACCTCGCGGACGACCTGGCGCACTATCTGGGGAATCTCGACGTAGCAACCGGTGGTAATCTCGCCGAGGACGATTATCAGCCCGTTGGTTACCGCCGTCTCGCAGGCGACGCGGGCGTAGGGGTCTTGGGCCAGAATGGCGTCGAGGACGGCGTCCGATATCTGGTCGCAGAGCTTGTCGGGGTGGCCTTCGGCCACCGACTCCGAGGTGAGCATATAGGCGGGCGAACTGCTAAAACTGCTTGGCATTTCTCTCCTTTGCTAGGTCCCCTGCTCCCAGCTGGCCAGGTATTTCTTTTGCTCCGGGGTAAGGGTGTCGATACTAACGCCCATTGACTCCAGTTTGAGGCGGGCGACCTGTTCGTCTATCGCTTCGGGTACGGGGTAGACCTTCGTCTGCAATTTCCCCTTGTTCTTTACCAGATGCTCCAGGCAGAGCGCCTGGTTGGCGAAGCTCATGTCCATGACGGTGGCCGGGTGCCCCTCGGCAGCGGCCAGGTTGACCACCCTGCCCTCGGCCAGCAGATAAAGATGACGGCCGTCCTTCAAGGCATACTCCTCGACGGAGGTCCTAATCGTCTTTCGACTCTTGGCCATAGCTTTGAGCGCGGGCAGGTTTATCTCGACATCGAAATGTCCGCTGTTGGCTAAAATAGCGCCGTCCTTCATTACCGCCAGCGCGGCTTTATCAATGACGTTGATATCGCCGGTGATGGTGACGAAGACATCGCCTATCTGGGCGGCTTCGACGATAGGCATGACGCGGAAGCCGTCCATGACCGCTTCTAAAGCCCTGACCGGCTCGACCTCGGTGACGATTACCTGCGCCCCCAGCCCCTGCGCCCTCATCGCGGCGCCGTGACCGCACCAGCCGTAGCCGCAGACGACCACCTTCTTGCCCGCCCAGAGGATATTGGTGGCTCTGGTTACGCCGTCAATGGTGCTCTGGCCGGTTCCGTAGCGGTTGTCGAAGAGGTATTTGGTCCGGGCGTCGTTGACGGCAATCATGGGGTATCTCAGCTTGCCCGCTTTCTCCAGGCTGCGCAGGC
>JASFEJ010000156.1:0-3210 GCA_050124895.1 Dehalococcoidia bacterium | reverse complement strand
GTAGACGATGTAGACCTTGTCAGCGCCCAGCCGCAGAGCACAGCGGGCGGAGTCCATAGCCACGTTGCCGCCGCCGATGACGGCCACCTTTTTGCCGATTTTAACGGGGGTGTCGTACCGGGGGAAAAGATAGGCCTTCATCAGGTTGACGCGGGTCAAAAACTCGTTGGCCGAGTAGATGCCGTTGAGGTTCTCACTGGGGTAGCCCAAAAACATGGGCAGCCCGGCGCCCGTGCCCAGGAAAACGGCGTCGAAGCCCTTGTCCAGCAACTCGTCAATAGTGTCCAGCTTGCCCACCACCGAGTCCAGCTCGATTTTCACTCCCAGCGAGGCGACGTAGTCCACCTCGTTCTGGACGATTGCCTTGGGCAGACGGAACTCGGGGATGCCGTACATTAAAACGCCGCCGGCCACGTGCAACGCCTCGAAGATGGTGACGCTGTGCCCCATCTTGGCCAGGTCGGCCGCCGCCGTTAAGCCCGCGGGACCGGAGCCGACCACGGCCACCTTCTTGCCGCTGGCTTTGGGTTTCTTGGGGGACTTTTTGGTCGCCCCCATATTAGCCCACTCCCAGTCGGCGACAAAGCGCTCCAGGCGGCCGATGGCGATGGGGGCTTCCTTCTTGGCTAAAGTGCAGGTCGACTCGCACTGGGATTCCTGGGGGCAGACCCGCCCGCAGATACCGGGCAGGGCGTTCTTGCTCTTTAGGACGCGCACCGCTTCGGGCATATCGCCCTCACGGATGGCCTTGATAAAATCGGGGATGTCAACGCCCACCGGGCAGCCCTCGACGCAGTTACGCTTGGGGCACTGGATACAGCGGCTGGCCTCTTCCTGGGCCTGCTCCAAACTGTAGCCCAGCGCCACCTCGTTAAAGTTCTTACCCCTTTTCTTGGGCTCCTGGCGGGGCATCGCCACCCGGTTCAGATTCAGCTTAGCCATTATTTACTCCTCTAGGCAGAGTGGCTCTTCTGCCACTCCTCGTAAGCGCACTTCTCTTCGCCCAGGTAGATACGCTGGCGGGCGCCCATCAGCTCCCAGTCAACAAGGTGCCCGTCGAAATCGGGGCCGTCGACGCAGGCGAACTTGGTCTCGCCGCCGACGGCGACCCGGCAGCAGCCGCACATACCCGTGCCGTCGACCATGATGGGGTTGAGGCTGACGATGGTCTTGACCTTAAAGGGCTGTGTGGTCAGGGCGCAGAACTTCATCATGACCACGGGGCCGATGGCGACGACGCGGTCAACCTTTTCCCCGCTTTCCAGTATCTCTTTAAGCGGCTCGGTGACGACGCCCTTGCGCCCGTAGGAGCCGTCGTCGGTGGTGACAATCATCTGGTCGCTGGCGGACTGCAGCACGTCCTCCCAAAAAAGCAACTCCTGGGAGCGCGCCCCCAGTATGGTGATAATCTTATTGCCCGCCTTTTTCAGCTCGCGGGCGATGGGGGCTACCGGCGCCGCCCCCACCCCACCGGCCACGCAGACGACGGTGCCGTATTTTTCAATCTCGGCGGGAACGCCCAAGGGGCCGACGAAGTCGGCGATGGCATCGCCCTTTTCCAGCAAAGCCAGACGGGCGGTGGTGGCGCCCACCTCCATAAAGACGATGGTCACCGTGCCCTCTTTCTCGTCCCAGTCGGCGATGGTCAAAGGGACGCGCTCGCCCTTCTCGTCAATCCTGACCACGACGAACTGCCCCGCTTTGGCTTTCTGGGCCACGGCGGGGGCTTCCATCTTAAACAGGTGAATCTGGGGCACCAAATCTTGCTTTAATAAAATCTTGTACAAAACGGCTCACCTCGAATCAAGCTACTAAAAAGGCTATCCCCGAGGCGTTCTCAGCGATAGCCAACCACTTTCCGGCAACATTTCTCATGAATGCTCAATCCACAAAGAGAGGATAGCAGCAAATCTCAAAAAATTCAAGCCGTTCCAAGCCTAAAAGCCGTTGCCTAATTACCGTTAAAGGTATATTATAATAAACATCTCATTTGCTTAAAGAAGGGGGTATTATTATCGTAAATTGCCAATGTCTGACCCAAAGTACGAAATTCACTAGAAGTAATCTGCCGAGGTGTTAAAGATGGTCGCCGAGCTTATTCACATTGGATTTGGTAATATACTTGACATGAACCGGGTCATTGCCATAGCTTCACCAAACTCCGCACCAACCAAACGAACCATCCAACAGTCTAAAAATAAGGGGCGGCTGATTGATATGACCAGCGGCCGCAGAACCAAAGCCGTTATCTTTACCGATAGCGGTCATATTATTCTGGGCGCCCTCGCCCCAGAAACCATTGCTGGCCGGCTGCAAGCCAGCCGAGGAGGCCCACTGCTCAAGCCAGAGCCAGGCGATGAAAAAGACGAGCCCTAGCACCACCCCCAAACCGCTGCTTATCGTCCTCTCCGGCCCCTCCGGAGCGGGTAAAGATGCTGTCCTGAACCACATGAAAGCAGCGGGCTATCCCGCCCAATTCATTACCACCGCTACCACCCGACCCCAGCGGACCAACGAAGAAGATAATGTCGCCTATCACTTCGTTTCCGAAAAAGAATTCCAGAAGATGCTGAAAAACAAGGAGCTGCTGGAATACGCCAAGGTCTACGGTAATTGGTATGGCGTGCCCAGGGAGCCGATTAAGCAAGCCCTGAATTCGGGAAATGATACCATCGTCAAGGTCGACGTACAGGGGGCGGCCACTCTCAAAAAGCTAGTGCCCGAGGCGGTCTTTATCTTCCTCACCTGCCCCACCACCGAGGAAATCGAATCCAGACTGAGGGAGCGTCGGACGGAGTCCGATTTTGACTGCGACCTGCGCCTGAAGACCGCCGTGGAGGAGACAAAGCAGCTGCACCTCTTTGACTACGTCGTCTTCAACGAGCGGAATGAAATCGAGCGCGCGGCGTCAGCCATCGCCGCCATTATCACCGCCGAAAAGTGCCGCCGCATCCCCCGTCAAATAAGCCTCTAAGAGGCTCATCCCCAGCCCCTTTTTAATCAGGGCAGACAAGGAGTTTGACATGACGACACAATTATACGAAGACCAATACGTTAATGTTGGTGGCATCAACACGCGCTTCTGGACGGCCGGTGACCAAGGAGACATCATTATTCTGGTACATGGAATTACGAACTCTATTGATTTGTGGTCGGGAAATATGCCCGCTCTGGCTGAGAATCATCGTGTCTACGCTATGGATTTACCGG
>JASFEJ010000155.1:0-3216 GCA_050124895.1 Dehalococcoidia bacterium | reverse complement strand
CATTGGTCATCAAGATAGCCGGGGTCAGCGCTATACTGGCCAAGTCGGTGGCCCGCATCTTCTTTAGAAACGCTATCAATCTGGGGCTGCCGGTGTTAATATGTGATACCGACGGCATCAACGACGGTGACGAGCTGGAGGTAGATTTAGCCAAAGGCACGGTCAAGGATATAACCAACGGCCAGCAGTTAACCTTCGGCAAGCTGCCCGAAGCCATGTTAAAGATACTGGGGGAGGGGGGACTCCTCCCCTACATCCAGAAGCACGGCGACTTTAAGCTATAATAAGTAGAAAATCCCCCTTAATCCCCCTTTACTAAAGGGGGAAATGGGGTGGGGCAGCGTAACCCTTAGAAGGAATTCTAGAGGGAGAATCCCCTCTAAGGGTGGGCAGGGCGGGTCAGAAATACGTACGCTAACACGGCGGGGTGGGGAACAAAACCCTGCGGTGAGGAGCTTTGGGGAATATCTATGATTCATAACGTCACCCTTATCCCCGGCGACGGAATCGGGCCTGAGGTCAGCGAGGCGACGAGACGGGTTCTCGAAGCCAGCGGCGCCCGCTTTAAGTGGGATATTGCCTACGCCGGCGCCGAGGCTCTGGAGGAGCAAGGCGCCCTTCTGCCCGAAGCCACCATGGCCTCCATCAGGAAGAACCACGTCGCCATCAAGGGGCCGGTAACCACCCCCGTGGGCTCGGGCTTCCGCAGCGTCAACGTCGCCCTGCGCAAGCGGCTCGACCTCTACGTCTGCCTGCGCCCCTGCAAGATATACCCCGGAGCGCCGACGGTATTCAAGGATATCGACATCGTCGTGGTCAGGGAAAACACCGAGGACCTCTACGCGGGCATCGAGTTCGAGGAGGGCAAACCGGAGACAGCGCGCTTAAGGCAGCTGGTGGCCGAGGCGACGGACAGCGAGGTCAGGGAGGACTCGGGCATCAGCTTGAAGGTCATCTCGGAGATGGCCACCCGCCGCATCGTCAGGTTCGCCTTCGACTACGCCCGCGCTCGCAATAGAAAAAAAGTCACCGCCGTCCACAAGGCCAACATCATGAAGTTTTCCGACGGGCTTTTCCTAGCCAACGCCCGCAAGGTGGCTGAAGAATACCCCGACATCGAGTTCGAGGATAGAATCGTAGACAACCTCTGCATGCAGCTGGTGAAGAAGCCGCAGCAGTTCGATATACTGGTGCTGCCCAACCTCTACGGCGACCTCATCTCCGACCTCTGTGCCGGGCTGGTGGGGGGCTTGGGACTGGCTCCGGGCGCCAACCTGGGCGACGACATGGCCATCTTTGAAGCCACCCACGGCAGCGCCCCCAAATACAAGGGGATGAACAAGGTCAACCCGATGTCGATGATGCTCTCCGGGGTGATGATGCTCAGGTACCTCGAAGAGAACGAGGCCGCCGAAAGGCTGGAGAACGCCATCGCCGCCGTTATCGCCGAGGGCAAGGACGTCACCTATGATATGAAACCCAACGGCGCCGAGGCCGTGGGCACCTCCCAGGTCGCCGACGCCGTAATCAGAAAGATGAGGGCAATAAAATAAGCAAGATTACTATTATCGGGGCGGGAAACGTGGGGGCGTCAACGACGCAGCGCATCGCCGAACGGGGCTACGCCGAGGTCGTCCTGGTCGATATCGTCGAGGGGCTGGCCGAAGGCAAGGCGCTGGACATACTGCAGTCGGCGCCCGTCCTCAACGCCGACATCAGGCTCAGCGGCACCAGCGACTATAAGGCTAGCGCCGACTCCGATTTGGTTATCGTCACCGCCGGGCTTTTCCGCAAGCCGGGCATGACCCGCGACCAGCTCTTGCTGGCCAACATGGAAATCGTCAGCGGCATTATCGCCGATGTGGTCAAATACTCGCCGCAGTGCATCATTCTCATGGTCTCCAACCCACTGGATGCCATGACCTACCTGGCCGTCAATAAAAGCCAATTCCCCCGAAAGCGCGTTGTCGGCATGTCGGGGGCATTGGATTCCGCCCGCTTGGGCGCCTTCGTCGCCGCCGAGCTTAAGGTATCGCCCAAAGACGTCTCCGCCTGGGTGATGGGGGCGCACGGGGCCAACATGGTGGTTATCCCCCGCCTGACCACGGTCAAGGGCCAGCCACTCACCGAGCTTTTGCCCCCGGAGACTATAGATAAGCTGGTGGAGCGCACCATACACGGGGGCCGGGAAATCGTCGATTTGCTCAAAACCGGCAGCGCCTTTTACGCCCCTTCGGCGGGCATCGCCCGCATGGCCGAGGCTATAATCAAGGACAAAAAAGAGGTGCTGCCCTGCGCCGCTGTCCTCGACGGCGAGTACGGCGTAACCGACAGCGTCATCGGCGTGCCGGTAAGGCTGGGCAAGGGCGGTATTGAGGAGATTGTCGAGCTGGACTTGAGCGCTGAGGAAAAGCAAAAGCTCTATGATTCCGCCGAGGGCGTTAAGCTATTGATTGGGAAGATGGGGTTGGGGTAGAGTAAAGTATAATGGGGTGGAGAGAGATTTAAAAGGGTTACACCTTTATAGGGTGGGAAGAAAAACCTGGGGTGGGGGAAATGAAAGAGATTGAAGCCGATGTCATCAGCCGGGCCGTAGCCAAGCTCTTCACGGAGGCTAACGTCGAACTTGGCGATGACGTGCTCTCCGCCCTCAAACAGGCCCTCCAGACCGAGAACTCCCCACTGGGCAGGGAGACCCTGAACCAGATTATCGAAAACGCCCGCATCGCCCGAGAGAGAAAAATCCCCCTCTGCCAGGACTGCGGCACCGCCGTCGTCTTTCTGGAGATAGGACAGGACGCCCACATCAGCGGCGGCGACCTGAAACAGGCCGTCGAGGAGGGGGTGAGGCGGGGCTATTTTCAGGGCTACCTGAGGAAGGGCATGGTCAGCCAGCCCTTCTCCAAGCGCATAAACACCCGCGACAACACCCCGGCCATTATCCATACCGAGATTGTCCCCGGCGACAGCTTAAAGATTAGCGTCCTGCCCAAGGGCGGCGGCGCCGAGAACAAGAGCCGGCTGGGTATGCTGCTGCCCAACGAGGGCAAACAGGGTATCATCGAGCTGGTGCTGAAGACGGTGGAGGCGGCGGGGGGCGACCCCTGCCCGCCTTTGATTATAGGTTTAGGCATCGGCGGGACGGCGGAGCAGGCCATGCTCCTGGCCAAGAAAGCCCTGCTCAGAAAAGTGGGGAAGCCCAACCCCGACCCCGAG
>JASFEJ010000154.1:0-3223 GCA_050124895.1 Dehalococcoidia bacterium | reverse complement strand
CCTGAAAAAGGACTCTATTTGCGACGGCGTGCACATTATGGCCATCGGCAAAGAGGAAGTGGTGCCCGATATCCTGGCCGCCGCCGGGCTCTAGGTGGTTGAGACTAAACAAAAAGGGAAGCCTACGCTTCCCTTTAAAGTTCTTTGGCAGCGGGGGCAGCAAACATCTTCGGTCCTGAAGCTGCGGGGGCAGTCGTACTTGGATATTGGATATTCTTTTATGGACCAGATGGCTTGAGATGGTTAGCTGACCAGGTTGTACCTTAATAATGATTCAGGATATACTCGAGAAATAAGAAATGTATAATCCATCTTTTGATATAGGATT
Organism: Dehalococcoidia bacterium; assembly: GCA_050124895.1. Lineage (GTDB taxonomy): Bacteria > Chloroflexota > Dehalococcoidia > Dehalococcoidales > BS750m-G39 > E44-bin88. The sequence goes on along the minus strand of JASFEJ010000154.1, from coordinate 2,895 downwards.
TACTATTTTCTCTGTATTATTTTGTGTTTGGTGGTGGTTTGTCGCTAAAGAAAAAGCCTCTAGGAAATATATAATTTTTCTGGGCATATGCTGGCTCGTTGCTGGCATAAGTCATATAATCGGAAAACCATTCGATATACCTGCATTGAGGGGTGCGCTGGGAGGGGGTATCGTTCTTGCATTACTTGGTTCAATTTACTTCTTTATCAAAGCTGCACTATCGGAGCGTAAAGCTAAAAAGAAATCACCGGATAATTAGCTCCGTCTCTATCGATGAGTAGTTCACCGGGCAGAGGCTGGATAACACAGGGCTTTACTACTACGGGATAAGTTACCATTGCCCAAAGCTGACATTTGTGCGTTTTACATCGTGTTATAAAACGAGCAGTTTCGTGCGCCATAAAAAGTAGGGGCTAATCAGGGCTGGAGCAGAAAAGCACCGCTTCTAGCGGTGCCCTAAAGTTCTTTGGTAGCGGGGGCAGGATTCGAACCTGCGACCTTTGGGTTATGAGCCCAACGAGCTTCCACTGCTCCACCCCGCGCCGCACCGACCAGTATAACGGCTGGGGGTGGTCATGTCAAGGCATTTAGGTTATCCCCACCCCCCGAAAAACCCGCTTACCTTCTCGGCGACCACCGCCTCGTAGCCGCCCCAGAAGTGGTCGGCGCCCTTAATCACCTGATATTCTTGGGGTATCTCGGCGGCCATTTTGAGGAAATATTCCTGTGGTATGACAAAGTCGTTCTCCCCGGCGATGACGAACTTGGGCTTGTTGTATCGTTTCAGCTCTTCCCAGCCCCCCTCGTCCAGCGCCGGCGAGACCAGCGCCAGCCGCTTTACCCTTTCGTCTTTTATGGCCACGGGCAGGGCGACCATACCCCCGAAGGAATAGCCGGCCAGCCCGATTCGCTCTGGGTCGATGTCTTTGTTGGCGGTGGTAAAATCCAGCGCCGCCTTGACGTCCGCCTGCTCGGCGATGCCCTCGCCGTATCCGCCGCCGCTCTGGCCCACCCCCCGGAAATTAAAGCGCAGGGCGGCGACGCCTCGTTCCGCCAGCGCTTGGCAGATGTCGAAGACGATGTTGGCCGACATGCTCCCCCCGTAGAGGGGGTGGGGGTGGCAGACGACTACCGCCGGCCAGGGAGCATTAGAATCGGGGAAATGCCAGCAGGCTTCTAAGGAAATATCACCGCCGGGGATGGTGGTGTGCTCTCGTCTCAAGTCTTCTTCTTTCTTGTCGTTGGGGGCTCTTTGGGTTTTCTGGCCGTCGGGGGCTTTTTGGTTTTCGGCTTGGCCTGCTTAACGCTGTCCCACCAGGCCTTGAGTCTATCGGCGACCTCTTTTTCGTAGCCCTGGTCACCGGGCTCATAGAAGCGCTTGTCTTTAAGGGAGTCGGGCAGGTGCTGCTGCCCGGCAAAGTGGCCGGGGGAATCGTGGTCGTATTTGTAGCCCTTCCCGTAGCCCATCCCCTTCATCAGTGGTGTCACCGGGTTGCGCAGTTCTTTAGGCACCTCGGCGTCGGGGTTTTCCTTGATTTGCTCCTGCACCTTGGAGTAGGCGGTGTATAGCGAGTTGCTCTTGGGCGCCGTGGCCAGGTAGACCACCGCCTCGGCGATGGCCAGGTTGCCTTCGGGCATGCCGATGAAGTGCACCGCCTGCTGGGCGGCCATGGCCACCACCAGCGCCTGCGGGTCGGCGATGCCGATATCCTCCGAGGCGAAGCGCACCAGCCGCCTGACGATATAGAAGGGGCTTTCCCCCGCCTCCAGCATCCGCCCCGCCCAATAAAGCGCGGCGTCGGGGTCGGAGCCCCTAAGCGATTTGTGCAGCGCCGAGATGAGGTCATAGTGCCGGTCCCCGGCCTTGTCGTAGGGCAGGTAGCGCTGCTGGACGGCGTCCTCGATGGTGTTGAGCGAGATGTGTCGCTTGCCTTCTCGGTCGGGCGGGGTGGTGATGGCGGCAATCTCCAGCGTGTTGAGGGCGACCCGCGCGTCCTTGTTGGAGACCATAATCAGGCGCAGCATGGCGTCCTCGTCGAGCTCGACGTTGAGCTTGCCCAGCCCGTTGAGCTCGTCCTTGAGCGCCCGCATGATGATGATGCCCAGCTCGTCCTCGGCCAGCGGTTCCAGGGTGAGCAGCTGGCAGCGCGAGAGCAGGGGAGAGATGACCTCGAAGGAGGGGTTTTCGGTGGTGGCGCCGATGAGGGTTACCGTGCCGTCCTCGACATAGGGGAGCACGGCGTCCTGCTGGGCTTTGTTGAAGCGGTGAATCTCGTCGATAAAAAGTATCGTCTTTTGCTTATAGAGCTGGCGCCGTTCCTTGGCTTCCTCGATGATGCGTCTCAAATCGGCGACGCCGGCGCTGACGGCGCTTACCGGGCTGAAGTGGGAGTCGGTGGTGTTGGCGATGATATAGGCCAGGGTGGTCTTGCCGCTGCCGGTGGGCCCCCACAAAATCAATGAGGGCACCTGCCCGGCCTCGATGGCCTTCCTCAGGACGTGCCCCTCCCCCATGAGGTGCTCCTGCCCCACGAACTGGTGCAAGGCCGAGGGCCTCATCCTGGCCGCCAGCGGCGCTCCCGCTCCCTTATCTTGCTGCAGGCTGTATTCGAACAGGTCCATAGTTTAGGCTTTCTGTAATGTTTGGTTGAAGGTGAGCTTATAGCCGTCGGGGTCCTCGACGGTGAAGTCCCTGACGCCGAAGGGCTCGTCTTTGATGTCGACGGCTATCCTGACCCCTTTCTGCTTCAACTCATTGTAATACTTATCGATATCCCCATCAATATGCAGGTAGAGGTAAACGCCGCTGCCGAATTTTTCTTGGTCGTCGATGCCGTGTTCCTGGGCCGGTATGAACATCATCACCATGCCGTCTTTGATGATGTCGGCGTACTG
>JASFEJ010000153.1:0-3234 GCA_050124895.1 Dehalococcoidia bacterium | reverse complement strand
GACCTCAAAGGGCTGAAACTAGGCGTGCCCCAGGAGTATTTCGTCAAGGGGATGCAGCCCGAGGTGGAAAAAGCTTTAAAGGACGCCATCGCCAAGCTTGAAGAACTGGGGGCCAATGTGGACTGGGAGGTCTCGCTGCCCAGCACCCCCTACGCCCTACCCGTCTACTACATCATCGCCCCCTCGGAGGCCTCGGCCAACCTGGCCCGCTACGACGGCGTCAAGTACGGTTTCTCCTTCAAAGACACCGACAGCATGTGGGATGCCATGGAAAAGACACGCCAGTACGGCTTCGGCGAAGAGGTCAAACGGCGCATCATGCTGGGAACCTACGCCCTCTCCGCCGGCTACTACGACGCCTACTACCTCAAAGCCCAGAAGGTGCGCACTTTGATTCGGCGCGAGTTCGACCAGGCCTTTGAGAAATACGACGCACTGGTGACCCCCACCTCCCCCACCGTCCCCTTCAAAATCGGGGAGAAGCTCGACGACCCGGTGCAGATGTACCTGAGCGACGTTTGCACTTTGCCCATAAACATCGCCGGCGTGCCCGGCATCTCCATCCCCGCCGGCTTTGCTGGCGGGCTGCCCATCGGCATGCAGCTCATCGGCAGGCCCTTCGGTGAGGAAACGATATTGAAGGTCGCCTATGCCTACGAACAGGCTACGGAGTGGCACAAAAGGAAGGCGGATATTTAAAAACCGAAAATCCCCCTTAATCCCCCTTTTTCGAAGAGGGAGAGGAGGTAGAGTAACACGCCCCAGAAGGAATTCTAGAAGGAGAATCCCCTCTAAGGGTGGGCCGGGCGGGCCAGAACAACGTCCGCCAACAGAGTGGGGTTGGGTGGGAAGAAACACAACGGGAGCAAAAGCATTGGAAATTAGCTGTTTAGTCTGCGGCCAGAGAATCGAGATACCCGAATTCATCGACACCGAAAACTACGACGGGCAGCTAAGCTGTCCGTCCTGCAAATCGCTGCTGCACATTAAGCTGTTCAAGGCTAAACTGAGAAAATACGAGGTGGTGGAAAAGGGAACGGAAAACGCCGTGGCCGCCGCCAGCAACCCCATCCAGCGCATCGGCGGTGAGCTGGTGGACGTGGAGAGTATCGCCCGCTATAACCCCTTGAGAGACTTCCTGGCGAGCTATCGCGCCAGCCAGCTGAGCCTGACCTTCGGCTACATCGAGACTATTCTAAAGTTCGAGCTGGAAACGGCCGCCTATACCTTTAAATCCTGGTGGGAAAACAACCGCGAAAACCCCCAGGCGGTGTCCTGGATGGAAGCGGGATGGGAGGTGGTCGATGTCGACATGCAACGAGAAGGGGTCACCTTCAAAAAGGTCAAGGCCAGATAGCCCCATCGTCAGGTGCTATTCGGGGCAAACCTACGCTGAAAGACCCGTATCTTTCACCTGGGAGAATAAGGAATACGAGGTCGCCGAGATAGAGGCGGAGTGGCGGGGGGAGGGCACCAAAAACTTCCGCGTCAGGACAAAAGACAACAAACTTTTCCAGCTATGCTATAATGAGTCCCAAGATAAATGGTCGCTGACTGAACTGGTAAGGAGTTAGCCATGTTAAAAGAGATTCTTAAAATACTGGAAAACGACTCCCGGACATCCGCCAAGCAGATAGCCACCATGACCGGCGGCAGCGCCGACGAGGTGACCAAGCTCATCAAAAAGGCGGAGGCCGACCATACCATCTTGAAATACAAGACCATCGTCAACTGGGACAAGGTGGGCGACGAGCAGGTGAGCGCCCTCATCGAGGTCAGGATTGCCCCGCAGCGCGACGTCGGCTTCGACTCCATCGCCGAGCGCATCTACCGCTTCCCCCAGGCGCGTTCGGTATATCTGCTCTCGGGCACTTATGATTTGCTGGTGATAGTCACCGGCAAGACCATGCACGAGGTCGCCGAGTTCGTCACCAAGAAGCTGGCACCCATCGAGGGCATACAGGGAACGACCACACACTTCATGCTCAAAAGATACAAGGAGGACGGCGAGATTTTGGGGGACGGCGAAGAGGTCAAGCGGCAGCCGGTAATCCTCTAGGGAGATAATAGATGTCGACAAGGGTAAAGGGTATCACCTCGCAGATAGTCAATAAGATAACGCCTTCGGGAATTCGGCGCTTCTTCGACCTGGTCGCCTCCACCGAGGACGCTATCTCGCTGGGCGTCGGCGAGCCCGACTTCGCCACGCCCTGGCACATCCGCGAGGCGGCTATCTACTCGCTGGAGAAGGGGCAGACCATGTACACCTCGAACCTGGGTATGCCCGAGCTGCGCCAGGAGCTTTCGCGCTACCTTAAAAAGAGTCACGGGCTGGACTACGACCCGAATACTGAGCTCTTGATTACGGTGGGCGTCAGCGAGGGTTTGGACCTGGCCTGCCGCGCTATCTTAGACCCCGACGACGAGGTCATCATGCCCGACCCCCACTACGTTTCCTACGACTCCTGCGTCATCCTGTCCGGGGGCAAGCCGATTTTCGTGCCCACCACTGAGAAGAACAACTTTGAAATCAGCGCCGCCGACATCGAGGCGCAGATAAACGATAAGACCAAGGCTATTATGCTCGGCTATCCGGCCAATCCCACCGGCGCGGTGATGCCCCGGGACAAGCTGGAACAGGTTGCCGAGGTCGCCCGCCGCCACAACCTCTTGATAATATCCGACGAGATTTACGGCAGCCTGGTCTACGGCGTGGAGCACACCTGCCTGGCCACCCTGCCTAAAATGAAAGAGAGCACCGTCCTCCTGGGCGGCTTCTCCAAGGCCTACGCCATGACCGGCTGGCGATTGGGCTACGCCGCCGCCAGCAGCGAAATCATCGCCGCCATGTTCAAGATTCACCAGTACTCCATCATGTGCGCCCCCACCATGGCCCAGGTCGCCGCCATCGAGGCGCTCAAATCGGGCGAGGACGACGTTAACGCCATGGTCGAGGACTATAACCGCCGGCGGCTCTTTATGGTCAAGGGCTTAAACAAAATCGGGCTGCACTGCTTCGAGCCAAAGGGCGCCTTTTACGCCTTCCCCTCGATTAAGAGCACGGGCCTGACCTCCGAGGATTTCGCCGAAAAGCTGCTCATGGAGGAAAAGGTGGCCGTCGTGCCCGGTACCGCCTTCGGGCAGTGCGGCGAAGGCTATGTCCGCTGCTGCTACGCCACCTCGCTTGAAGACATCGAGGAGGCGCTTTCAAGGATGGGGCGGTTTGTGGAGAAG
>JASFEJ010000152.1:0-3269 GCA_050124895.1 Dehalococcoidia bacterium | reverse complement strand
ATAAAAAACAGCATGCTAATGATCATTATCCCCAAAACTAAAAGCGTCTTCACCTTGTTCATCTCCTTTTAGGGGACTATAACATAATTTATGACAATTGTCAAGCTATGGAAGCTGGTTGTCTCACTACTGCAGTCTACATTAGTCCTAAATTCTACTCAAAGCTACTAAAAGCTACCTTATTACCTTAAATTATACCTCAACAGGGTAGATAAAAATAACCCCAATCCGCTATACTATCACCAGAATCCCCACCCCCCAAAAGGAGCTAAAAAATGGATATTGACCCGGTGGTCCTCGTTAACCTCATCTTCTGCGTCATAATCCTGTGCCTGGGCATCACCGCCTACACCAAGATGAGAAGGCTCTGGCCCCTGCTCACCGGCATCGCCTTCGGGCTTTTCGGCGTCTCCCACCTGTTCACCATCCTCGACCTGAAAGAAACGCCGGAAAGCGTCCTGCTCGTCGCCAGGACAATCGCCTACCTGCTCGTCCTCTTTACCATCTACTGGTACGGCTGCCGCAAATACGCCAAGGCATAAAAAAATCGAGGAGGGGTAAATGCCCCTCCCCGACGTTCCGCGATATTAAGTCCGTGCTGCCGGGCTATCACTTCCCCTCGTACTTAAAGGAGACCCTTACCTTGGCGCGGTAGTTGATAATCTTGCCCCCCTCCAGCTGCATGTCCAGCTCCTCCACCTCGGCGATGCGCAGGTCCCTCAATGACTTGGCGGCGGTCTCCACCGCCTCAGCGGCCGCGTCCTCCCAGGACTTGGTGCTGGTGCCCACCAGCGTGATTACCTTATAAACGCTGTCCGACATATTACCCTCCTTCTTTCTTGTATAGCCATTTGTCCCTACCTGATGACTCAGTCTATAAAATAAGTGGCGCCCTGTCAATAGGCGTTGTCTCTATTGCCGTCAAAAGCTATACTGTTAGTATGTCCGAGTTCAAGATTGTCTCCGATTTCAAGATGACGGGCGACCAGCCCCAGGCGGTGGACAGGCTGGTGGAGGGCCTGGAAAAGGACTATAAACACCAGACGCTGCTGGGCGTAACCGGCAGCGGCAAGACCTTCACCATGGCTAACGTCATCGCGCGGGTACAAAGGCCGACGCTGGTCATCTGCCACAATAAGACATTAGCCGCCCAGCTCTCCACCGAGTTCAAGGAGTTCTTCCCCGAAAACGCCGTGGAGTACTTCGTCAGCTATTACGATTACTACCAGCCCGAAGCCTATCTCCCCCGCACCGACACCTTCATCGAGAAGGAAATCGACATCAACGAGGAAATCGACAAACTGCGCCACGCCGCCACCCGCGCCCTCTTCGAGCGGCGGGACGTGGTCATCGTGGCTTCGGTCTCCTGTATCTACGGGCTGGGTGAGCCCGAGGAATACCGCAGCTTCGTCCTGGAGCTCAAGCGCGGCCAGGGCTACCCCCGCCGGGAGCTGCTCAGGCAGCTGGTGGACATGCAGTACGAGCGCAACGACATCGACTTCACCCGGGGAAGGTTCCGCGTCCGCGGCGACACCCTGGAGATTCAGCCCTCTTATGAGGAGCTAGCTTTGAGGATAGATTTCTTCGGCGACGAGGTGGAGCGCATCATCAAGATAGACCCCCTCACCGGCGAGATGCTGGACGAGATGGAATCGGTGAGCATCTATCCCGCCAAGCACTTCGTTACCTCCCAGGCCAAGCTACTGACGGCCATCGAGAGCATTAAAGAAGAGCTGGCCGGGCGTTTAGTCGAGCTCAAGGGCCAGGGCAAGCTCTTGGAGGCGGCCCGGCTGGAAGCCCGCACCAACTACGACCTGGAGATGCTCAAAGAGGCCGGCTACTGCCACGCCGTGGAAAATTATTCCCGCCACCTGGCGCAACGACCCCCCGGCAGCCCCCCGGCCACGCTTTTGGACTACTTCCCCAAGGATTTTCTGCTCTTTATCGACGAGTCGCACATGACCATCCCCCAGATACGGGGCATGTACCACGGCGACCGCTCGCGCAAGGAGACGCTGGTAGAGTACGGCTTCCGCCTGCCCTCGGCTTTAGACAACCGCCCCCTGAACTTCACCGAGTTCGGCCAGCGCTTAAACCAGGTGGTCTATACCTCGGCCACACCGGGCGAATACGAGCACAGGCACAGCCAGCAGGTCGTCGAGCAGCTGGTGCGCCCCACCGGTCTTTTGGAGCCGACGGTGGAAATCAAGCCGACCAAGGGGCAGATTGACGACCTGTTGGAGCAGATTAAGACCCGAGTGGACAAGAAGGAGCGCTGCCTGGTGACGACCTTGACCAAGCGTATGGCCGAAGAACTGGCCGACTATTTGATTGAGATGGACGTCAAGACGCACTATTTGCACTCGGAGATAGACACTTTAGAGAGGGTGGAGATACTGCGCGACCTCAGGTTGGGCGTTTACGACGTGGTGGTGGGCATCAATCTTTTGCGCGAAGGGCTCGACCTGCCCGAGGTCAGCCTGGTGGCCATTCTCGATGCCGACAAGGAGGGCTACCTCAGGTCGGAGGGAGCCCTGATTCAGACGATGGGCCGCGCCGCCCGCCACATCGGCGGCCACGTCATCATGTACGCCGACAGCATTACGAAGTCGATGCAGGCCGCCATCGACGAGACCCGGCGCCGCCGCCGCATCCAGGAGGACTTTAACCGCGAGCACGGCATAACCCCCCAGGGCATTAGAAAAGCCATCAAAGACATCACCGAGCGCGTCAAGGTCGCCGCCGAGGTCCGCGCCGTCTATGACGCCTCCGTCCCCCACACCCGCGAGGACATCACCCGACTGATTAAAGAGCTTGAGGGCCAGATGAAGACCGCCGCCCGAAATCTTGAGTTCGAAAAGGCGGCGCTTATCCGCGACCGCATTATCGAGCTGCGCAAGGAGTTCGAGCCGGTGGAGATTGTGGAGTCGAAAAATGACTGACGAGAAAACCCGCCAGGAGAGGCGCGAGAAGAAGCTGAAGAAGAAGCGGGAGCGCATGTCCAAGCACGGCAAGAACCTGGCGCGCGTTTACATGGATGCGATTATAAAGAGGTTGCGAGGCAAAAAATGAGAAATCCGGGCAAAACGGCGGTACTGGTTATAGTAATTATACTTTCGTTGCTGCCGCTATCTGCCTGTAGCCAAGAAAGCCCTGATAGCCAAAAATCCTTCATCTGGGAAATCTCTTCAGAGGTGAACTCCATCTATATATTGGGCTCCATCCATATAGCCAGCCCGGATATATATCCCCTGGACAGCTCCATAGAG
>JASFEJ010000151.1:0-3299 GCA_050124895.1 Dehalococcoidia bacterium | reverse complement strand
CCCCACTCGCGGGTGAAGTGCGGTACCTGCCAGTGGCGCTGCAATATTGCCCCCGGCAAGTCCGGCGTCTGCCGTGTCTACCAGAACCGCGACGGCGTATTGTACAACCTTAACTACGCCATGGCTTCATCGGTAGCCGCCGACCCCATCGAAAAGAAGCCCCTCTTCCACTTCTTCCCGGCCACGCTGGCCTTCTCCATAGGGGGGTGGGGGTGCAACTTCCACTGCCAAGACTGCCAGAACTGGGAGATTGCCTGCCCTGCCGACAACGAGCCCTGGTTCGGCTGCAACGCAATCTCACCCGAGGCGGCTATAGAACTGGCTATACGCTACCGCTGCCAGGGCATCGCCTGGACCTATAACGAGCCCAGCATCTGGTTCGAATACACCCTCGACTCGGCCAAGCTGGCCAAGCAGTACAATCTATACACAGTATACGTGACCAACGGCTTCCTCACCCCGGAGGCGCTGGATGCCATCGGGCCCTACCTGGATGCCTGGCGGGTCGATGTCAAGGGCTTCAGCAACTCCCTATACCAGAGGCTGGCTAAGGTGCCTAACTGGCGGGGGATACTAGAAGTCGCCCAGCGGGCTAAGGATAAATGGAAGATGCACGTCGAGGTGGTGACCAACATCATACCCAACATGAACGATGACGACGAGCAATTAAAGGGCATCGCCCAATGGATAAAAGAGAAGCTGGGCGAATTGACGCCCTGGCACGTGACCCGCTTCTACCCCCACCACCACATGCAAGATTTACCCCCCACCCCGGTAGCCACCCTGGAGCACGCCGGCGAAATCGGGGAAAAGGCGGGGCTCAAGTTCGTCTATGCCGGCAACGTCCCCGGGCACAGCCGGGAGAACACCGTTTGCTACGCCTGCGGCAAGACTGTTGTCAAAAGGTTCGGCTACCAGACGCAATTGGTCGGGCTGGACGGCTCGAAGTGTCAATTCTGCGGGGCGGAGCTTAACTTCGTGACGGAAGGGAGCGCAAAATGATTAGAAAACCGGTTGTGGCCGGGCAATTCTATCCGGCACCAGCCTCGGAGCTTAAGACGATGATTGGCAGCATGGTTAAAGAGAAGGCGGTCAAAGAAGAGGTAATCGGCCTGGTTTCGCCCCACGCCGGCTATATCTATTCCGGGGTGGTGGCGGGGGCCACCATCTCCAGGGTCAAATTCAAGGACACCTTTATCATCATGGGGCCCAACCACACCGGTGCCGGCCGGCCCCTGAGCATCATGACCGAGGGCGCCTGGCAAACGCCGTTGGGAGAGGTGGAGATTGATACCGAGCTGGCCAAGAAAATTCTGGCCGATTCGAAGCACCTGGAGGAGGACGAGGCAGCCCATCTCTACGAGCACTCTATCGAGGTCCAGCTGCCCTTTTTGCAGTACTTCAAGCCCGATTTCAAGCTGGTGCCCATGGTCTTCGGCCACCCCGACGGCGCTGTCTACAAGGAGGTCGGCCAGGAGATAGCCCGAGCGGTCAAGGCACTGGGCCGGGAGGTGGTGATTCTGGCCTCGAGCGACATGAGCCACTACGAGCCGCAGGAGTCGGCGCAGAAGAAAGACACCCAGGCTATAGGCGCCATCCTCAAGCTGGATGAGGACGAACTGCTGAAGAGGGTCTATGATTTCCACATCACCATGTGCGGCTACGCGCCCGCCGTCAGCCTCATCGTCGCCGCCAAGGAGCTGGGCGCCACCAGTGCCGAGCTGGTCAAATACCAGACCAGCGGCGATGTCACCGGTGATTACTCGGCCGTGGTCGGCTATGCCGGCATCATTATCAAGGGCGAGAAGGAATGAGATGCACCCCCTGGTGAGACTGGCCAAGAGAACGGTAGAGGCCTTCGTCAGGAAGGGCGAGGTCATCCAGCCCCGAAGGCTCAGCGTCGAGATGAAGGAGAAAGCGGGCGTCTTCGTTTCCATCCACAAGCTCGGCGAGCTGAGGGGCTGCATCGGCACCTTCGAGCCCCAGCACGATAACGTGGCCGAGGAGATTGTGGCCAACGCCATCAGCTCGGCCAGCCGCGACCCGCGCTTTTTGCCCGTCACCAAAGCCGAACTGAAACACCTGGAATACAGCATAGACGTGCTCACCGAGCCCGAGCTGGTTAAGAGCCAGAAGGAGCTCGACCCCAAGAAATACGGGGTCATCGTGGAGGCGGGGTGGCGCAAGGGGCTGCTTTTGCCCGACCTGGAGGAGGTAAATACCGTCAAGGAGCAAATCGACATCTGCCGCCTCAAGGCAGACATCGACCCCGATGAACCGGTGAAGCTCTATAGATTCGAGGTGAAGAGGTACAAATGATAAGAGACTTGATAACCCAGAACCGCAGCTACCGGCGCTTTCACCAGGAAGTGCCCGTGGAAAAGGAGACGCTAAAAGAGCTGGTTGACCTGGCGCGGCTCTCGGCCTCCGCCGCCAATCTACAGCCGCTGAAATATATCCTCTCATGTGAGCCCGAGAAGAACGAACTAATCTTTTCCTGCCTGCGCTGGGCGGGCTACCTCAAGGACTGGCGCGGCCCCGCCGAGGGCGAAAAGCCCCCGGCCTATATCATCATCCTCGGCGACCACCAAATCAGCCAGGGCTTCCTATGCGACCACGGCGTCGCCGCCCAGAGCATCCTCCTCGGCGCTGTGGAGAGGGGGCTGGGTGGCTGCATGCTGGCCGCCGTGCAGCGGACCAAGCTGGCCAAGCTGCTGGAGATTCCGGAGCACTTTGAGATTCTGCTGGTGCTGGCGCTGGGCAAGCCCAAGGAGAAGGTAGTGCTGGAGACGGTGGGGGACGACGGCGACATTAAATACTGGCGGGACAAGGACGAGGTGCACCACGTGCCCAAGCGCAAGCTGGATGATATTATTGTGGGGTGAGGGGATAATTATGCTAAACCCCGACATTGAACAGATTACAAAAGAAGAGCTACAAGCCCTAGTAGAAAATGAGGTGGCTGAACGCAAAACTTTGGAATATAAACAAGCACTATCTGTTGACTCAGAATCCGCTAAGAAAGAATTCCTCGCCGATGTTTCCTCATTCGCAAATGCTAGTGGAGGTGACTTAGTTTTCGGCATAACCGAGGATAAGACAACCGGCGTTCCAAAATCGCTAGACGGTATAAATATAGAAAACCCTGACCAAGAAATCTTAAGACTAGAAAGCATGATAAGGGATGGGGTCGAACCAAGAATACCATCTATACGTACTCGTTCAATCCCCCTAGAAAATTCAAAAGTGGCTTTAGTAATAAGAATCCCCAAAAGCTGGATTAGTCCGCACCGTGTTAC
>JASFEJ010000150.1:0-3305 GCA_050124895.1 Dehalococcoidia bacterium | reverse complement strand
CAGAGGCGAAACAGCTGGCCGAGGCTATTCTCAGATATAAGCACTCACCCGAGCTTTACGCCCGCGTCCAGAGGGAGGGGCTGAAGTTCGTCGAACCCTTGGATTGGGATAATATTGCCTCGCAGCACGAGAATCTCTACAGGAGTATGCTCACTGAAAAAGCCGCTCGCCTATAGCATCCTGGCCGCCATCTGCCTGGCAAACTGCGTCTGGATAATGCGCCTGAACAGCCTCTATTGCCTTCCGCCTGGCTCCGATTCCTTTCACTGGTTAATGCACGCTAAGGCTTTGGTAGCTGGTGTGGGCTACCCGATGTGGGATGAGGGTCTGTGGCAATACCCGCCCCTGTCGCTGGTGTTTCTGGGGCTATTCGCTAAGGTTTTCGGTGGCCTGCTCGGGCTAAAGATATTCGGCGCGCTGGTATTGGCCGCTCTGCCCGCCTCCTTCTTTGTCCTGGTGAGAAAGATGTTCGGCTCTTCAGTCGGCGTGGCGGCGGCGGCGTTTATCGCCATCACTCCCATCTGTTACGAGATGTGGGGGTACGGTATGTACCCCAATCTTTTCGGCTTCTCTATTTTATTCCTCACCCTCTTTACGATTATTAAGTTCATGGAGCAACGAAACCGAAAGTGGGGCATTATCGCCATAGGAATGAGTGTCGTCCTCATGTTTTCCCACCACCTGATCAGCATAATTTTTGTGACCACTATGCTCTTATGGACATTGCTTTGCTTGACCACGAAACAGCGCGTCAGGGAGCTGGCCCTGGTCGGCTTGGCCGCTCTGGTGACCTTTGGTCTCTACCGAACCATCGTATCGCCGCAATTCACCATATTCAACCCCAGCGCGCTTTTTGTGCTGTCTGTGGACTATGATAGATTCCTCTGGGTCTTTAAGCACCTATCTATTTTCATCGTCACTGGCCTATGTGTAGTTTACACCTTTTACCGGAGCTACAAAGACAAGCCGGCTTACTCGCTTATGCTTATTTCGCTGTTGGTGACCTCCTTTGCCCTAACCTACGGCCTGCCCTTAATTAGAATAGTCGTCGACCAGGCGCGGTTCTTAATCTTCAGCCTCCCCGTCTTCATTATCGGGGTAGCTTACCTGATTCGTGAAATCAAGCCCTCGGCCCGAATCAAATCGCTGGCTATCATCATCGTGGTTGTGGCGCTGTTCAGCGTCAGCGGCTATATCGGGTTGAGGACCAGCTGGGAGATAAACCGCTTTACCCGCTGCTCCAGTACCGAGATCACCGCAGCGCAGTGTGACGGCGACACTGTGGAGATGATAGACTGGGTTAAGGCTAATACCGACGAGAAAGACGTCTTTGTCGCCGAGCAATATCTATCTAAACCCATTATGGGACTGGGGGAACGGCGAGCTCTCGAAGCTATTAACCCAGCCTACCTTTTCATGGAAGGCGAAATCGAGCGCTCACTGGTGGCCGACAGCCTGCTCAACGCCAACTATGAGATTAACCATACGTCCTTCAGAATCAGGGACCAGTTCCCGCTGCAGAATCATAACCCCGTTGTCGGGCTCTGGGAGCACGGCTATTACCACGACATCATCTACTTCTCAGACGAGTTCCTGCAGGTGGAATTGATGCAGGGTGGCCAAAGCTATCTGGTGACAGCGAGTCCCGAGCTGGGGGAATACGAATCGCCCCTGTCCGTCAGCTATTTCAATCCCCGCGTAATAATCAGCCGAACAGTCCAAGTTGAGGAAGGGGGCGTGCGCATCATCTTCTCTGCCGAGCCGCAGCAGGATGCCACGCTGGCCAGTATGACCATATACGGCTGGCGGCCCTGGCATAACTATAACCTCAGAGAAATCATCCTCAGTGATTCCGAGCTTATCCTGGTCGACGATGATGTCAACGCCCACATCATTCTCCAGAATTACGCTCAACTGGACTACTATCTCGCCGATCCGATTTACGAGCAGGCTGGTTTTAAGGCCGTATTCGAGCCCGAAAATAACAATATCATGGCCGCTTTCTTTATTCCCTACCGCTATCACGCCGAGGGGGAGCCCCAGGTTTTCGAGGCGGAGGACTTGATTGAGGAATATGACGTCGCTTATTTCACCGTGTTCAACGGCGAAAAAAGGCAGACTTGGTTTTTGGAGAATAATGAGTATACTATAGTATATACCAACCCTTCGATAACCATTTACAGCGCCAGACGGGGATAGCAAGGAGGTGACCATGCTACCAGAGATACAGCCATACTATGAGATACTCCCCCCTTTCTGGACGGCTAAGACGATAGGCTTTATCGCCTTGGGCGCCGCGGCTATCTGTGCTATAGGTTACCTTATTTATCTCTACCATGATAGAATCGCCGACTTTTTCCGTCGCGGCTAAGAAAGTATTAACCGAGGAAGCGAAATGTTTGTCGTTTTGATTAACGTCTCGTTTGCCGTGCTGGCGGCGGTGGGCACAGTGAGCCTGGGTCTGGCGTTCCGGCAGCGGGGGGCTCTGGAGCTATCGGCACCCTACCTCTGGTCGCTGGTGACCAACAAGTGGTTCCTGTTAGCCCTAGTGCTGGGCTTTAGCTCGGTTTTTTTCCGCTACGCCATACTGAAATTTCAGGGGCTGGCTCAGTCCTCTTATTACCTACAGACCTCCCTTATTGCCGTCTACATCCTGTCCTTTTTCGTGCTGGGGGAACAGTTTACCGTTAAGATGGGTATCGGCGCTATCCTTGTTCTGGCCGGGGTCACCCTTATTGGTATCGGCTGATGACAGAATGGGATGCATTCTGGGAAAAGAGAACCAAGCGGGAAAAGACGTTAAACCGTCTGGGCGTTATTTTTAACCGCGCTTTTGCCCGACACATCGCTCGTTACATGAAGGCAAATTGCTCCGGTGGGCCAGTTTTGGAAATCGGGGTGGGGCGTGGTGTCTGTTCCCAGACGCTTAGCAAGATGGGATACGACTGCACCGGTGTCGATAATTCGGAGTTTGCCTTAAAACTGGCCCAAAAGGAAGGCCTTAACGTCATTTTTGCCGATGCTCGCCAGCTTCCTTTTGACTCGAAAAAATTCGAGGTAGCCTTCAGCCAGGGGCTGCTCGAGCACCTTTCCCCCGATGACCAGTTTGCCGTATTGAGCGAAATGCGCCGCGTGGCACGTGTCGCCATCAATTCGGTGCCGATGAAATACGGGGTGATGGACGTCGGGGAGAGGGCTTTCCATTGTTTGGGCCGGAAGTGGCCATATCCCGACGAGAAAAAGTATAAAAAGTCCGAGTTCGTCTCATTAATGGCCACCTTTTTTAAGACGGTGAAAGTGGAGCG
>JASFEJ010000149.1:0-3316 GCA_050124895.1 Dehalococcoidia bacterium | reverse complement strand
CTTCCTCTCCAGGTCGTTCAATAGTTCCTTTAGCACCTTCTGCTGAGCGGAGGTTAGTTCGAAGGGTAAAGATTTTAAAAAGGCGTCGAGCGGGGTGGACTGGGGCTTTAAGGGATTGCCCGGCTGGTTGGCCTGCCACTCGTGTTTCTTGCTTAAGACCCCTAATTGCAGTATAAAGAGCTCGTCGAAGGCCAGTCGGTAGCGGGCGTTATCCTTGGCAATGGCATCTTCGGGGTAGTGCGCCTGGGCGATGGCTCGAGGCAATTGCAGTAGCTTACAGCCTTTTACCAATTCGGTGGGCAGAAAGTCCTCGACCTTATCGGCAAAGCTATCCACCACCGCTTTCATTAACTTCCTCACCTGGCGTGGCTTCAAGCCCTGGGTCAAGGGATAGAGGGGCACCAGCCGACCGGTGTGAACCAGTTCCCTGTCTTCCAAGAGTTCCCACTCCGGGGACTCGAAGACGTGCCGCCCGCCGAAGAGGCGCACCCGGCCGCTGATGACGACCTGGGCATTAGTTCGCAGGCTTTTAGCGACATAGGGGTTGTTAAACCAGACCACCCTGACGTTACCCGTCTCGTCGCCAACGATAGCCTCGGTGCCCCGGCGGCCGCCCAGCCTGGTCTCCTGGGCCTGCCAGACGTTAGCCACGATGGTCCGCTCCTCACCCTCGCTAAGCTCAGCGATGTTCTGGCGCTGGCTGTAGTCGAGGTGGCGGTGTGGGAAAAAATAGAGCAGGTCACGGATGGTCTTTACCCCCAGCTTCTCGAATTTAGCCGCCATGGCCGTGCTGACGCCTTTAATAGTGGTGATGGCCTCATCCAGTGAGCCAGTGGCTATCTTGGCTATCTTAGGCGCAGAAGGGCGCTTTCGGGGAGGACTAACGCTTTTGGGAGGCTTGGGTTCGGCTTTCTCGACAGGTATTTCGCCGAGCTGGGGAATGAAAGCAAGAATTTCTTCAATCCAGCGCTGGCGGTGGGGAGACGTCATTTCGGCATATCTGGAGTCGTCGAGGCGCAGGCGGCGGAACTCAGCCAGAAGCTTCTGGCTGGTTATCGATTCAATGGCCTGTCCCGACCAGCGGTGCAGAAATTTGTCCAGGCCGCCGATGACGGCCGAATCGTGGTAGCCCTTTTCCCGTTCCAGCTCCAGTATCTTGCGCAGAGATTCAATATTCAACCAGAGTCCTCTCCCCCACCGCTTTAGCTCTTATCCCCCATTATCACCACCAGCAGGAGCCCGGGGCCGGTGTGGGTGCCGATGACGGGCGTCATCCGGGAGCGGTAGATGCGCTCCTTGGGAAAGATAGCCCCCAGCCGTTCCCGCAGCGCCTCGGCCTCTTCGGGGCAGACGGTGTCCTCCACCGCCATCTCTTCGATATTGGTATAGCCGGCGGCAAACTCGTAGAGACGGTCTATCGCCTTAGCCCGGGAGCGGGTCCGGCCCGCCGGCTCGACCACGCCATCTTTAAGGGTGATAAGTGGGTTTATCCTGAGCAGCGAGGCCAGAAAAGCCTGCGCCCGTCCGATGCGCCCACCCCTTCTCAGGTATTCCAGCGTATCGAAGGCGGCCAGAAAATCAACGCGGGGGATGGTCTGGCGGGCGACCTCAATAACTTCGTCGAGGCTGGCGCCGCTTTGCGCCGCCTTAGCCGCCTTCATAACGATAAAGCCTTGAGCCATGGTCGCCATCTCGGAATCGAGCAATTCGACACGGCACTTCTTTTTCATCATGGCTACGCTCTGGCGCGCTACCTCGTAAGTGGCACTAAGCCGTGAGGTGACCAGAATGACCAGTATTTCGTCGGTCTTTTCGGCCAGCTCATCGTAGACACGGACAAAATCACCCGGCGAGGGCACCGAGGTGTTGGGAAAGACTTTGCTCGTTTTGAGCTTCTCGTAGAACTGGTCGGGGGTGAGGTCGATGCCGTCGAGGTAGACCTCCTCGCCAAAGCGAACGCTCAAGGGGACTACCGAGACGCCCAGCTCCTTAACCATCTGAGGCGACAGGTCAGCCACGCTGTCGGTGACAATACCGACGGCCACTCTAGACTACCTCCCCGAGCACTATCACGCTCAGGACCCGGGGGCCGACGTGGGCGCCGATTACCGGGCTCACCTTGGAGCGGTAGATATCCTCCTTGGGGTATTTAGCCCCCAGCCGTTCCACCAGGCTATCGGCTTCGTCGGGGGTGGTGGCGTCCTCCACCGCCATCTCTTCGATATTTTTATAGCCACCGGCAAAGTTGACCAGGTAGTCCACCGCCTTGGCCCGGGAGCGCTCCCGGGCGGCGGGATAGACCTCGCCGTCTTTGATGGTGAGAATGGGGTTTACTTTTAGCAGCGAGCCGAAGAAGGCCTGCGCCTTACCGATACGCCCGCCCCGCCTCAGGTATTCCAGTGTATCGAAGGCGATGCGCATATCCAGGCGGGGGATGTTCTCCTTGGTCAGCGCCACCAACTCTTCGAGGTTGGCGCCCTGGTTGGCCGCCTTGGCGGCGGCGACGGCAATCAAGCCCAGCCCCATCAGCGACAGGCGCGAGTCGAGCAGCTCGATGGGACATTTACTCTTCCTTTCCTCAATAGCCTGCTTGGCCGAATCGTAGGTAGCGCTGAGCTTGCGCGAGATGGTCAAGACCAGTATTCCGTCGGCCTCTTCCGCCAGTCGGTCGTATTCCTTAACGAAATCGGCCGGCGCCGGCACCGAGGTAGTGGGGATAACCTCGCTGGCTACCATCTTAGGGTAGAACTGGTCGGTGGTGAGCTCAATGCCGTCGCGGTAGACCTCCTCGCCGAAGCGGACGTAGAGGGGTACCACCGTGATGCCCAGCTCCTTGGCCACTTCAGTCGGCATGTCGGAGGTGCTGTCGGTAATAATCCTGACTGTCATCGTTACCCCCTGTCCCCGAGCACGGCTACCCCCAGCACGCGGGGGCCGACATGCGCCCCGATTACCGGGCTAACCGTGGTTCGGTAGATTTTCGTCTTTGGGAATTGCGACTTGAGTCTCTTGGCCAGGGCCTCGGCTTCCTTAGGAGTGGTGGCGTGCTCCACCGCCATCTCGTCGATGTGGCTGAAGCTGGTGGCGAAATAATAGAGGTGGTCAATAGCCCTGGCGCGGGAGTGCTCCCGGGAGAAGGGGAAGGTCTCGCCCTCCCTGATACCCAGTATGGGGGTTATCTTGAGCTTAGAACCTAAAAAGGCGCGCGCCTTGCCGATGCGGCCGCCTTCTCGCAGGTATCTCAGGGTGTCGAAGACCACGCGCACATCGGCGCGGGAAATATTCTTCTCGGTGAGAGCCATAAGCTCATCGAGGC
>JASFEJ010000148.1:0-3375 GCA_050124895.1 Dehalococcoidia bacterium | reverse complement strand
CATCGGCGGCGAGCATGAGGGGATGCAAAGCTACGACAAGCTGCTCGAATCCGGCTCGCCTGAGGATAAGACCTTCGCCGAGGTCAAGGACGAAGATGTAGCCGTGCTCATGTTTACCGCGGGCACGACGGGTTTTCCCAAGGGGGTACCGCAGGACCATAATGCCTACAGTTCCTACGTGTTGAGCAACGTCGACCCGCCCGACATGGAGGCACCCCCGGAGACCAACCTGCTGGTGATGCCCCTCTACCATGTGGCCGGCATGCAGGCCATGATGGCCAGCATCTACGGTGGGCGTACCATCGCCATGATGCGGCAGTTCGACGAAAAGGAGTGGTTCGAGACGGTGCAGCGGGAGAAGGTAACCAGGGTGATGGTGGTGCCGACCATACTTAAGAGAGTCGTGGAGTACCCCGACTTCGATAAGTACGACCTCTCCAGCATCAAGGTGGTGACCTACGGTGCCGCCGCCTGTCCCTACGAGGTGCTTAAAAAAACCATCGAGCGCTTTCCGGGGCGGGCGCTGATAAACGCCTTCGGCGGCACCGAGACTTCTTCCACCATCGCCGCGCTGCGGGCCGAGGACCAGGTAATCACCGGCCGGGAAACCGAGGCCGAGAAAGAAAAGAAGCTGAAGCGGCTGGCCAGTTCTATCGGGCTACCTATGGAGGATGTCGAGATTCAGGTCAGGGACAAGGGCGGCCAGGAACTGCCCGCCGGCAAGACCGGTGAGATTGTCGTCCACGGCGCCCGCGTCATGAAGGGCTACTGGCGGGACGAGGAGAAGACCAAGAAGGCCTTTACCGCCGACGGCTGGTACCGCACCGGTGACATGGGCTATAAGGACGAGGAGGGCTATATCTACCTTAGCGGTCGCGCCGACGACGTCATCGTCCGCGGTGGCGAGAATATCGGTCCCGACGAGGTGGAGAGTGTCCTCTCCACCCACCCCAAAATCGAGGAGTCGGCCGTAATCGGGGTCAAGGACGAGGAGTGGGGTCAGCAGGTCAGGGCCGTCGTCAGACTCAGGAAAGGCGAAACCGCCAGCGAGGCGGAGATTATCGACTTCACCCGGCCTCACCTGGCTGGCTTCAAGCGCCCTACTTCAGTCGTATTCGTCAACGAAGAATTGCCTAAGACGAGCACGGGCAAGGTGCTGCGCCGTAAGCTCCGCGAGGACTATGGTAAGCCTTAGTCTTTGACGCGGCTGATTTCAAAGATTACCGGGTTATCGGGGTCGGGGCAGACCGCCGTGGTCTTATCGGGGTCCTTCTCCCAGGGGGAAGGCGCTGTCGAACATCAGCGGCGTCATGGTGGGGAAAATGGAGGCGAAGGCAAAGACACACATACCCTGGGGCGTCTTTTCGCCCACCTTATGCCCCGCCTCGCAATGCCCCTTCTGACTGATTACCTTTACCCTGACAAAGCTTTCCGCCATACTATTCCTCTATCTGCGCCGCCAGCAGCTCGGCGATGTCCGTCGCCTTGAATTTTTCCTCGGCTTCCTTGGCCTTGATGCCGTCCTCGAACATCTGCAGGCAGAAGGGGCAGGCGGTGACCACCTTTTGCGCCCCGGTCTCTATCGCCTGCTCGGTGCGCAGTTCGTTGATGCGGCTGCCTTCCTGCTCCTCAAGCCACATGTGCCCCCCGCCCCCACCGCAGCAGAACGAACGCCGCTTGTTGCGCTCCATCTCCTTGAGCTTGATATCGGGGACGGCTTTGATAAGCTTTCGCGGCGTATCGTAGATATCGTTGTACCTACCCAGATAGCAGGCGTCGTGGTAGGTGACCACCTCGTTTAGAGCTTTGCTTACCTTGAGCTTGCCCTCCTTGATAAGCTGGGCGATGAACTCGGTGTGGTGGATGACCTCGTAGTTGCCGCCGAACTGGGTGTACTCGTTCTTTAAGATGTTGTAGCCGTGGGGGCAGGCGGTGACGATGCGCTTGACCCCGTAGTTCTTCAATATCTCGATGTTCTTTTCCGCCTGCATCTGGAATAAATACTCGTTGCCCAGGCGGCGGGCGGGCTCGCCGCAGCAGCTTTCCTCGGTGCCCAGAATCCCGAAGTTAACTCCGGCCGCCTTGAGTATCTTGGCCACCGACTGGGATATCTTGGTGCTCCTCTCTTCCAGGGCGCCGGTGCAGCCCACCCAAAAGAGGATATCAACATCGCTGTCATCGGCCAGAACCTTGATATCCAGCCCCTCCGCCCAGTCCGTCCGCGACAGCGTCGTGCCCCGCCAGGGGTGGCCGCGGTCTTCGATACTGCGCAAAGCCCCCTCGGCCGTTTCCGGCATGGAAGCCTGTTCCATGACCAGGTTCCGCCTCAGGTCGACTATCTTGTCGATGTGGTCCACCCAGACCGGGCAGACCTCGTCACAGGCGCCGCAGGTAGTGCAGGCCCAGATTTCATCGAGCTTGATGACGTTTTCCACTATGGGCAGGTTGGGGTTTTCCGGGGTGGCTTCTCCCGCGGCCTTAGCCTTGACCAGCTCGGGGCCTACCGTAAGCAGGTGTTGCTTCAGGTCCTGAATAATCTTCTTGGGGTTGAGCTGTTTGCCGCTCAGGTTAGCCGGACAGAGCTCCTGGCAGTTACCGCAGACCACGCAGGAATACAGGTCAAGGTTCTGCTTCCAGGTGAGCTGGTCGATGGTGGCCACGCCCAGCGTTTCCGCCTTCTCCAGGTCGATGGGCTGCAGGGTGGTACGCGGTTGTCGGCGCAGGATGCCGTTAAAGATGGAGGCGATGATGTGCAGGTAGCGGGTGTAGGGGATGATGACCAAGACGATAACCACGGTCAGCCAGTGCGCCCAGAGGAAGCCGAGGTACCAGCCCTCGGAGCCGGTGCTGAACAGGTTGCTCACCCAGGCGCTCACCGGGGGCAGTAAAGTGTGTCCCAGCCCCGCCGGCGGGTGCACCAGGGCTATCTTGGTGGCTATTTCAAAGATGTGGGTTATCGGGTGGACGAGCACGGACAGCAGGATAATCATGGCCTCGACGGTCTGCTCTCCCTGGAGTCGCTCGGGCCGGATGATATAGCGCCGGATGATAGCCCAGGCGGCGCCGATGAAGATGAAGACGGCGAAGAAGTCCATGACCCAGACCGAGTAGAAATAGAACTGGGTTTCTTCCAGGCCAATCAGGCCGATGCCCTCGGTCAGGATGATGAAGAAGAAATAGAAAAGGATGGATATAAAGAAGCCCCAGACCATCAGGGCGTGGCCTAAGGGCGCCCGGTCCTTCCTCCAGAAGTTCTTGAGCTGGCAGAGCTGGCTGATAACGTAGACCGTCGTGTCCCAGAGCTGCTTAAACTTGTTTTTGGGGGTGGTCTCCTTCTGCCCCAGGAACATGTACTGCCAGAGCTGCCTCAGACGG
>JASFEJ010000147.1:0-3386 GCA_050124895.1 Dehalococcoidia bacterium | reverse complement strand
GGGGTTGTTTATGGGCTGGTTCAGCCCCACCCAGGCCGGCGCTGCCGGCGCCGGCGGGGCGCTTATTATCGGGCTGGTCCGACGGCAGCTGAACTGGCCGGGATTCGTTTTCGCCGTCAAGGACGCACTGCGCATGACCTGCATGGTGATGATTATCGTCACCGGGGCCATCATTTTCGGGCACTTCATGGCCGTAGCCAAGCTGCCGCTGGTCTTATCGGAGTGGGTGGGAGGTCTGCCCCTGCCGCCGATGGCTATCATGGGGGTAATTGTCCTGCTCTACCTGGTGGGGGGCTGTTTCATGGACGCCCTAGCCCTGATTACGCTCACCGTCCCCATCATCTACCCGGTGGTGCTGGTGCTGGGCTTCGACCCCATCTGGTTCGGGGTCATTATCGTCCTGGTCACCGAGATGGGGGTCATCACGCCGCCGGTGGGGGTGAACGTCTACGTCATTAAAGGGGTGGCTGAAGATGTGCCCCTAGAAAGCATCTTCAAGGGGATACTCCCTTTCCTAGCGGCGATACTCGTCGCCGTAATCATACTGATGATTTTCCCCCAGATCGCTACCTTCCTGCCCAGCTTTGCCCTCTACTAAAGCCTTAAATGACTTCAGCCCGTTGTTTCGCCCGGCTCGTATAGCGATGGACAGAAGCCAGACTAAAGGCTATAATCCCCTGTAGCTATGAGTTCCGAAGTCAAGCTCAACGTCCTCTTCACCGCCGGGGAGATAGCCGCCGCCGTCGAGCAACTGGCGGCCGAAATCAGGCGGGACTACTCCGATAAAAACCCCATCCTTATCGGCGTCCTCAAAGGCTCCTTCGTCTTTTTAGCCGACCTGGTGCGGGAGCTTAATTTCCCCCTGCAGATAGAGTTCGCCCAGCTCTCCAGCTACGGCCACGGTAAGGAAAGCGCCGGCAAAATCAGGGTGGTTAAGGAAGTAGAGGGCGACATCAAGGGACGGCACGTCCTGGTCGTCGAGGATATTATAGATACGGGACTTACCGCCCAGTTTTTCTTAGAGCACCTGAGAGCCAAGCAGCCCGCCTCGGTGAAGCTCTGCTCGCTGACCGATAAGCCCTCACGGACACAGGTCGAGATAGATATCGACTACCTGGGCCTGACCGTCCCCGACAAGTTCATCGTCGGCTACGGCATTGATTGGGACGAGCGATTCCGCTACCTGCCCGATATTTGCGCCATCGAGGACGAGGACTGATAGTGGAAGACAGAGCGCACCTCATCGCCGTGGCTAAGGGCGAAACTCCCGCCGACCTGCTGCTGGCCAACGCCAAGATAGTTAACGTTTTTACCGGTGAGATTGAAGAGGGCAACATCGCCATCTGCGGGGACAGGATTGCCGGCATCGGCGACTACCAGGCCCAAGAGGTGGTGGACGTGGGGGGGCGGCACATCGCCCCCGGTCTCATCAACGGGCACATTCACCCCGAAAGCTCCATGCTCGATATCGGCCAGTACGCCCGCGCCGTGGTGCCCCACGGCACTACCAGCCTGGTCACCGACCTCCACGAGATTGCCAACGTCAGCGGCGTTAAAGGGATAAAGTATATACTGGAGCGCGCTTGCCAGCTGCCCTTAAACCTCTTTTTGATGGCGCCTTCCTGCGTGCCGGCCACCAAACTGGAGACTTCGGGGGCAACACTGGGACCGGAGGAAATCAAAGATATTCTGGGCTGGAAAGAGTGCCTGGGGCTGGGGGAGGTGATGAACTTCCCCGGCGTCATTGGCGGCAACGAGGTGGTGCTCAAGAAAATCGAATACGCCCGCGGTAAAATTATCGACGGGCACGCCCCCGGACTTAGCGGCAAAGATTTGAGCGCCTATATCGCCGCCGGTACCCATTCCGACCACGAATGCGTCACTCTCGAAGAGGCCAAAGAGAAGCTGGAGCAGGGCATGTATATCATGCTGCGGGAAGGCTCCTCGGAGAAGAACCTGGAAGCGCTGCTGCCCCTGGTCAACGATAACACCTGGCCGCGCTGCCTCTTCGTCGTTGACGACCGCACCGCCGCTGACCTCCTAAAAGACGGCGACATCGACGCCGTAGTACGCAAGGCAATACGCTTGGGTCTTAACCCGGTGCGCGCCATCCAGCTGGCGACCATCAACACGGCGGGCTATTTCCGCCGGGAAGGGCTGGGGGGCATCGCCCCCGGTTATTTCGCCGACCTGATTGTCCTCGGCGACCTGAAAAACCTGCGGATTGACATGGTCTTCTACCGGGGAAAGCTGGTGGCGGAAGAAGGCAAACCGCTTTTCGAGGCACCAACGTCTGCCGATAAGAGCCTGACCGACAGCGTCAGAATCAAGCCTTTCAGCATTGAGGCACTGAGGCTAAAGCCATCGGGGAAAGCCGAGCCCGTCATCGAGGTCGTCCCCGGGCAGATAATAACTAAAAAGGCAGTG
The DNA here is from genome assembly GCA_050124895.1 of Dehalococcoidia bacterium. Lineage (GTDB taxonomy): Bacteria > Chloroflexota > Dehalococcoidia > Dehalococcoidales > BS750m-G39 > E44-bin88. Next base: position 959 of record JASFEJ010000147.1, on the reverse strand, counting down.
GTGAGACTAAAGTCTATCCCCGATATCGAAAAGAACATACTGAAGCTGGTAGTGGTGGAGAGGCACCAGGCCACGGGGAATATCGGGGTGGGGCTGGTCAAGGGCTTCGGCCTAAAACGGGGGGCGCTGGCTTCCTCCGTCGCCCACGACTCTCATAATATCATCGCCGTCGGCGCCAGCGACCAAGACATATTTATTGCCATAAAAGAAATCGAACGCCTGCGCGGCGGGCTGGTGGCAGTGGGTGGCGGTAAAGTCTTAGGCAGTTTAGCACTGCCCGTGGCCGGGCTGCTCTCCGACGAGCCATTGGAGAACGTGGTCAACAAACTGGAAAAGCTGGAGAAAGTGGCCTCCGAACTGGGGGCAAGGCTGCCTTCGCCTTTTGCTGCCCTATCTTTCCTGGCTTTGCCGGTAATACCCGAAATCAGGCTCACCGACCGGGGGCTGGTCGAGCTATAATCAGCTTAAGGACAGGAGTCCTGCGTTACCATGCAGTCGGGATAGTCGCCCTCGAAGCTATAGCTACCCGCTACGTCCTCAATGTCTTCAAGGTAAATCTCAAGGTCCTCAAGACTATCGGGGCAAACCCCGTTCTCGCTAGCATAAACCATCGTGGCTGACTTCAATAACCGCGACTCCATCAGACAAACCTCTTCCTGACCACTTCCGGTAAACCAGCCGAAGTTGGGCACGACGATGAGGGCTAGTATGCCCAGAATAGCCAGCACCAGCAGCATCTCGAGCAGGGTGAAACCCTGCTCGCCGTGACGGACAGCTCTCCGAGCCAGTTTGGCTATCAATGCCCCTACCCCCGAATCTGCGTAAAGAATCAGCCGTTACCAGTATACCACATGGTTAAATAGCTTAAGGGGGGTGGGGGAAAATGCTTTAGCTTACTGAAGGCAGCCTAGTAGTTAATCAAATAGCTCAGCAGGGAAACCCTTTTATAGGCGGTTACC
>JASFEJ010000146.1:0-3411 GCA_050124895.1 Dehalococcoidia bacterium | reverse complement strand
GTATAGGACGATGTTTTTAAGAAATCAATAGATTTAAGAGGGAATCGGGTGGTTTCGCTCCCCGCCCCACCTTATTGTGTAGTTAACGAAAGTCCTGCTTCCCCCCAGCTCACCTAGGACGAAAATCCCCTTTTTTCAAAGTGAGAAATGACGTAGAATGAAAAAAGAGAGTTGGCCGCGCTCTTGGCGATGACATGTGTTGTTAAAAAACTTTTTAGAATGACAGCTGGCACAATAATGAGGGGGGCTTTGACATTGTGGTATTTTAACCATATAATACAATTCGTGGTAATCCATCTTAAGAGGTGTCTGATTGGCGGAGAAAGCTACTAAAACCGCGGTGGCCGCCGAAAGGGCGGAGGAAATCGAGCGCATCAAGCAGCGCCTCGACATGCTGGATAACCGCCTGGACAGCATCGACTCGATGGTTACCGCCGTTGCCGAGCGCATAATGTCGCAGCCCGTTCTCCTTAAAGTCATCTGCCCTCACTGCGGTAAAAGTATAGAGATTGCTGTTATCGGCAGCACCAAGCCAGGCGGCTAACCGCCCGGGTGCGATATTCTTCTTAAGCCAGTCTTTTTATCAATAAAGTCATCGTGCCCTAAGCGCGCACCAGTCTTACGCCCATTTTCAAACAAAGGACTAGTATAGAATGACAGGCTTGATAATCGTCATTGTTTATCTTGTAGCCATGATTGCCGTTGGGCTGTGGAGTCGCCATAAGGCGAGGGGAGCCGCCAATTTCTTTGTCGCCGGGCGTAGCGGCTCCTCTTTTTTTATTACCGGCTCGCTGCTGGCGACCATTATCGGCGGCTCGGCCACGGTGGGTATGGCGGGGCTGGGCTTCAGCCGAGGCTTGACCGGTATCTGGTGGCTGCTGGTGGGGACGGTGGGGCTGATATTTTTGGGGATTTTCCTGGCGGGTAAGGTGCGCCAGTTCGGGCTTTACACCCTGCCCGAGCTGGTGGAGAAGCAATACGACAAGCGCATCGGGCTGGCCGCTTCTATCCTCATCGTTGTTTCCTGGCTGGGGATTATCGCCGGGCAGATTGTGGCCGCGGGTAAAATCCTGAGCGTGTTGGGGATGGGCGACCCGACGATGTGGATGATTATCTTCAGCGTCGTCTTTATCGCCTATACCATCCTCGGCGGGCAGTATTCCGTTATCCGCACCGATATTGTCCAGGTGGGAATAATCTTCTTAGGCATCTTCGGCGGGCTGGCGCTGGTGCTGGTAAAGGTTGGGGGTTGGGGAGGGCTGGAGACGGCTCTGCCCGCTGACCATTTCGCCTTTCCCGTAAGCGAGCAGTTCGGCGGCTACGAGCTGGTCTCCTTGCTCCTGCTGGTGGGGTTGACCTACGTGGTGGGGCCGGATATGTATTCCCGATTGTTCTGTGCTAAAGACGGTCGGACGGCAAGGAAATCTGTATTCTGGGCGGCGGCGCTGATTATCCCGATTGCCTTGGGCATTACCCTCATCGGTATGGGGGCATCGGCGCTCTTCCCCGAAATCGCCGCTGAGCAGGCCTTCCCCACGGTAATCACCGAGGTACTACCGCCCGTTCTGGGCTATATCGTGCTGGCGGCGCTGCTCGGTGCCGTGATGTCCTCCGCCGACACCTGCCTGCTGACGGCCAGCACCATACTTTCCGTGGATGTCGTAGGGCGGTTTAAGCCCTCGTTTAGCCAGGAGAAGCTGCTCTCCCTTTCGAAGTGGGGAATAGTGCTGCTGGGGATTTGCTCGCTGCTGCTGGCGCTGGTGCTCAAAGGGGTGATAAGCTCCCTGCTCTTCGCCTATACCGTCTATACCGCCGGCGTGATTTTGCCGGTGCTGGCTGGCTTTTATAGGGATAAGCTGAAGGTCACTTCCTTAGGGGCGCTGGCGGCCATTATCGGAGGTGGGGGGCTGGCGCTGGTGAGTAAGATTTGGGGGATAAAGTACCTGGATTTGGGGGGACTTTTGGCCAGCGGCGTGCTCCTTTTCCTGGTTAGCTTTATCGATAACCGGGTCAGGGGTCAAAAATCTTGACCGAATCTAGGGTATTTAGTAGAATATCCTTTGCCTTTGTGGGCGGTTAGCTCAGTTGGTTAGAGCACTGCGTTGACATCGCAGAGGTCACTGGTTCGAGCCCAGTATCGCCCACCACTGTCTCTCATCCCCAGGGCTCTTGACCTCTACCCCTTTACCCACCGCTCCTCCCGATGTTCGAGCCCAGTATCGCCCACCACTCACTTCCACTCAAAAAGTGCGAATCTGATATTGTCTACCATCTTGACAAAGTGGCGGTGGTTCTTTATACTCTCACAGTAGCCAAATGAACCTCACAGATTGCTGGCGCTCCGAATAGATATAAGAGGGTGCTGTCTAAAGGGCGAGGGAATTTATTGTGGCAGCGCCAAATATATCTCGTAAAGAGGCTAGATGCATTGACAACCGTCGCATCGGGATGTATCATGCGGACATGGGCTTTTTTTCCCCTAAGTGCTCATACCGCAACCCCAAATTCCTCTCAAGAAACCGCAGTGATATCACTATATGGATATCATTATTATCAAAAAATGGGGGGTGAGCCTATGTGAGATTTTTTGACTTGGTGAACCTACACCATCCTTGAGACTCAAGAAAGGAGAGATAAGTGAGCAAGAAGTTACTGATCATATTCTCGGTAGTCCTGTTACTGGTTGGCGGCTTGTTCGCGGCTTGTGGTGGTGAGGCTGAGGTCGAAAAGGACGAAATCCTCTTCGGCGGCTCAAGGCCTCTCACTGGCCCTAACGCTGTTTATGAAGAGACGGCATTCGGCCCTATCCGCAAAATGTGGCTTGAAGATGTCAATGCCGCCGGCGGGCTTTACATCGAAGAGTACGGCAAGAATCTGCTCCTGGCCGAGCCCCTCATCTATGACGACACCAGCGACCTGAGCACGATGACCCGCCAGCTGGAGTTGCTGATGACGGTGGATAAGGTTGACTTTTGCTTCCCACCCGCTTCCACGGCTAGTCTTTTCGCCGCCGCTCCCATATTCAATAAGTACGAGTACATACTGATGGGGGCTGAGGGTGGCGCCACCACCATCAAGGACCAGCTACCAGGTATGCCCTACTTCTTCGGTACCTTGAACTTCTCCGACTGGAACCAGCTTCCGGTCTTCGCCGACCTCTGTGTGGAACTGGGCATTGAGAAGGTGGCGATGATTTGGCTTCAGGACCTTCACGGCATAGAGTACTCCGGTGTGGCCGGTACGGAATTTGACAGAGTTGGCATTGATGTAGTGATGTCCAAGAGTGTCCCGATAGACGTTAGCGACGTCTCGCTGCTCTTGCTGGAGGCTCAGGGTGCTGAAGCCGATGCCCTTTGCATCTTTGCCTATCCCGACCAGATTTTCCTGACCGTAGGGACGGCAATGGGGATG
>JASFEJ010000145.1:0-3420 GCA_050124895.1 Dehalococcoidia bacterium | reverse complement strand
CAATCAGCGGCCAGCCCCTGGTGATATCGGTAGCTTTACGGTCTTCGCGGTGACGGAAAGACTCCCAGAGCATATGGCCGCCGACGATAGCCAGCAGGCCGAAAGCCACCCAGTGGTCGTAGTCAGCAATCAGGTCAACGACGGTCTGCCCTATCAGCCAGCCCAGAACGGGCATCAAGGCCTGAAAAAGCCCGAAGGCGACGGCGGCGCGCAGGACCTGAAGGCGGGAATGGCTCTTCATGGCGATGCTGCCGCCGAGGGCTACGGCGAAACAGTCCGCGGAAAGGCCGAGGGCTACCAGGAGAATCGAAAAGAATCCCATAGCAAACTGCTAAGTATAACACATAAGCCGCTGGTGATGTTTAAGTGTTAGCTCGGGTCAACTCCGATTGTAGATAGCCCGCCTTTGTCCCCAACTCGATGACGTCCCAGGGAAGCTTCTGACCAGTGTTCCAGCGCTGGTGGGCGTAGAAGTCGGTGTCTATACTGTGCTTTTCGGCGGCTTTACGCCAGGCGGACAGCGACAGTTTCTCGACATCGGCCAGCACCCCCGCCAGCTCCCTATCCCCTCGCGCCAGAACCCCCTGAACCTGGCTCCAGGCCGGGCTTTCCCCCTTGACCCTGATTCCCTTGGGCATGAGGGCGTTCTTGAGACGAGATAAGCGCCGATTGAGGACAGCGGTTTGAGCCATGGGCAGCCACTGGAAGGGCGTGCCCGCCTTGGGGACGAAGGGAGAAACATTGAGGGTCAGGCGGCAGCCGGAGCGCTTTTTATCAATGGTATTTTTGCAAGCTAAGGCTAAGTCTATAATGGCCTCGATGTCTTGGTCGCCCTCCGAGGGCAGGCCGATAATGAAGTAGAGCTTGAGCTGCCTTATCCCCGCCTCGGCGACCCTTGCCACCGCCTTGAGGATGTCGTCCTCGGTGATGCCCTTCTTCACCAGCTGGCGCAGGCGCTGGGAGCCCGCCTCGGGGGCCATGGTGACCGTCTTGGCGCCACCCCTGGCCAGCTCGCTCAATACCACGGGGGACAGCGGCGCGATGCGCAGCGAGCTTAAGGAAAGCTCGGCGCCCATTTCGGTAAGCCTGGGCAAAAGCTCTTCGATGTGCGGGTAGCTGGAGACGGCGGCACCGACTAAACCTAATCGCTGGCGGTATTTAAGTCCTTGCTCCGCTTGAGCCAGGAGGCCGTCGATAGAGCGATAGCGCATGGGCGAGAACGTCTGGCTGACCAGGCAAAAGCGACAGCCCCAGTTGCAGCCCCGTTCCACCTCGATGAGGTAGAGGTCGCCCAGCTCGGTGTCGGGGGTCAATACCGCCGAGGCCACGGGAAAGTCGTCCAGGTTTTTAGCCCACCGCCGCTCAACTGGCTTACCCGAATAGAACTGGGGGACGTAGACGCCAGAAAGAGCACTTAATGATTTAAGCCTTCCTTCACGGCTGGCGTCTGCGCCGATAACAGGTAGCATTTCGGGCACCAGCGGCTCGGCCTCGCCGATAGCCAGGACATCGAAGAAGGGAGATAAGGGCATGGGGTTGGCCATGATGCAGGGCCCGCCGCCTATAATCAGGGGATAGCTCTCGTCGCGCTCCTTAGCGTAGAGGGGCAGGCCGCTGGTTTTGAGGATACTAACGATATTGAAGTAGTCGAGCTCGTAGGATACGGAGAAGACGATAGCGGCAAAGTCGCTCAAGGGTCTCTGTGATTCCAGGGATAGGGGGCTCTCCCCTTCCCAGAAGACCCGTTCACAGACGATATTATCGTAGCTATTGAGCAGGCTGTAGACGGCGTGGACGCCCAGGTTGGACATACCCAGGTAGTAGCTGTTGGGATAGACCAGGGCGACGGGGGTTCGCCCTCCCCAGTCCTTGACTACAGCGCCCTGCTCCCGGGAGAGGCGCCGCCTGGCTTTGCCTATTTCTTCCCAGTCCATATTAGCCCACAATCAGCTCGACAAACTTGTTCTCTCTCAGGTTAAAGAGCCCCGACTCGCAGATGCGCAGGAAGGGTATGGCCGGGGTGGGCAGGACGGCTATGGTCAGGCGGATGTCGGAGGACTTGGCTCCCAACCCCCCAGCCGCCTTCTGGATGCGCTCGAAGCCGGCGGCTATCGCCTCCATAGGCTCGGTGGAGATTACCCCACCCACCGGCAGAGCCATTTCGGCGATTGTTTTGCCGCCGGCGCAGACCACCATGCCCCCACCCATCTCCCGGAGGCGGTTCACCGCCCGCGCCATGTCGGCCTCACTGGCGCCGACGACCATAATATCGCCGCAGTCCCAGACCGAGCTGGTAGCGATGGCCCCTTTTTTGAGCCCGATGCCCCTGATTAAGCCGACGAAGCTCTTGCCCGTGCCGTAGCTCTTCTCGATAGCGGCCACCTTCAGTATATCTTGACTAACGTCGGCTTTGAGCTGGCCGTCCGTTAGCGGCATATCAACCAACGCCTCCCTGACGATGAGGTCGGTCACCTGCTCCATCAGGCGGACTTTGACCTCCTGGCGGTTACTCCCCACCGGGATAGCAAAGTCGTCGGCGCTGAAGTATCGCGGCAGGCGTAGGCTGTGGCGCAGCGACTGGGGATATCGGTGTTTCCGAGGCGGAACCATCACCCGGCCTTTTTGAGAGACGACTTTGCCGTTGCTGATAACGCATTCGGCCCTGATGGTTTTCAAGTCCGGGATAATAACGATGTCGGCGTATTTGCCCGGGGCGATGCCGCCGATAATATCGTCCATAGCGAAATGCTGGGCTACGTTGATGGTCGCCATCCGCACCGCCTGGACCGGGTCGAAGCCGAGGTCGACGGCCTTCTGCACCACGAACTCCATATAGCCTTCGCTGACCAGATGGTCGGGGCCGACGCCGTCGGTGGAAATAGCCAGGCGGGCCAGGGCGACGCCGCTGTCCTTTATCGGGGCCACCGCTTCCAGTTCCCGCCTCACCTCTCCCTCCCGTACCAGGATAAAGAGCCCCAGCCGAAGCCTTTCCAAAACTTCTTGGGCGTTGGTCGGCTCGTGGCAGGAGCTGACGCCCGTAGCAACATATGCCTGCAGCTTTTTGCCGCTGGCGCCGGCGCTGTGCCCGTCCACCTTCCCCTCTAATCTTATCGTCTCGGCGATGAGGTCGAGCACCCTCTGGTTGCCGCCGACGACGTCCGCCCAGTAAGACTCGCCTAAGCCGATTATCTCCTGGTGGCGAAAGAGTCGGCGCAGTTCCTTGACGCCGATGGCGTGCTCCTCGGTGACCGGGCTGATGGTGACCATGGGCGGGGCGGTGATAAAGATCTTCAGGGGCTGGCGGCGCGCCGATTTCAGGAACTGAACAACCCCCTCGTAGCCCAGGGCGGCGGCGATGGTGCAGCTCTCGGTGATGATGGTGGTGGTGCCACCCTGAACGGCAAAGCGCAGCAGCTCGTT
>JASFEJ010000144.1:0-3422 GCA_050124895.1 Dehalococcoidia bacterium | reverse complement strand
ATATAGTTCTACGCATTATGCAACCTCCCCTCTTTACTCCCACTCAATGGTGGAGGGGGGCTTGGAGGTTATGTCATATACCACCCGGTTCACGCCAGGCACCTCGTTGACAATGCGGTTGGAAATGCGGGCCAGGACATCGTAGGGAAGGCGCGCCCAGTCGGCGGTCATGGCGTCGTCGCTGGTGACGGCGCGGACGGCTACCAGATAGCCGTAGGTGCGATAGTCGCCCATCACACCCACGCTCCTGACATCGGTGAGGATGGCAAAGCTCTGCCAGAGCTGGCGGTAGAGGTTCGCCTTCTTAATCTCGTTCATCACCACCCAGTCGGCCGCCTGCAGTATATCTATCTTTTCCTGGGTGACCTCGCCGATAATGCGGATGGCCAGACCCGGCCCAGGGAAGGGCTGCCGCCAGACCATCTCCTCGGGGAGCCCAAGGTTAAGCCCCACCTTGCGTACCTCGTCCTTGAACAGGTAGCGCAGCGGCTCGAGCAGTTTCAGCGTCATCCGGGCGGGAAGCCCGCCCACATTGTGGTGGGTCTTTATCTTGGCGGCGGTGCTGCCGCTGGAAGCGCTCTCGATAACGTCGGGGTAAAGCGTCCCCTGGGCTAAAAAGTCGACCTTGCCTATCTTCTTGGCTTCCTCCTCAAAGACGTGGATAAACTCCTCGCCGATAACCTTACGCTTGGTCTCGGGGTCGGTCACGCCTTTAAGGCGCTTGAGGAAACGGGCGCTGGCGTCGACGTAGACGATGTTCATCCCCAGGTTTAGGCGGAAGGTGTTGAAGGTCCTCTCCACCTCTTCGCGGCGGAGCATGCCGTGGTTGACGAAGATACAGGTAAGCTGGTCGCCGACGGCGCGGTGAATAAGGGTGGCCACCACCGCCGAATCGACGCCGCCGGATAGAGCATTAATGACCTTACCCTTGCCTACCTGCTCCTGAACGCTGGCCAGGCTGTCCTGGATGAAGTTGCTCATCGTCCAGTTGCCCTTGCAGCCGCAGACCTTATAGACAAAGTTCTTCAGTATTTTCTTGCCCTCGGGCGTGTGGGCAACCTCGGGGTGAAACTGGAGCCCGAACATCTTGTCTTCCTTGCCAAAAACGGCGAAGGGCGAATTCTCGGTATAGGCCAGGGCGCCGAAGCCGGGCGGCAGTTTTTCGATTTTGTCACCGTGGCTCATCCAGACCGGTGTCGAGGCAGGCAAATCGGCGAAGAGCGGCGAACCGTTGGTGCTCAGGTGCAGGATGGCGTGGCCATACTCGTGCTTGGCCCCCGGCGCCACCTGCCCGCCCAGCTGGTGGGCCAGGACCTGCATGCCGTAGCAGATGCCCATTACGGGCAGGCCGCTTTCGTAGATGTATGACGGCGCCAGCGGTGCATCAGGCGCATAAACACTGGCGGGGCCACCGGAAAGAATAAACCCCTTGGGATTAAGATGGGCGATTTTTTCCCAGGGGGTATCGGGGTTGACCAGCTCGCAATAGACCTGGCATTCGCGTATGCGGCGGGCGATGAGCAGGCTGTACTGCGAGCCGAAGTCGATGACGATGATGGCCTCGCGCTCGGCGCTGGGGATGGCGGCTCTGGCCTCGGCGGGCTGCTCGCCGCCCATCTCCTTGGCAATCTCCAGATAGGTGGAGACCTCGATGTCGCCGCTGGTCTTTACCCGATGACTGGCTTTTGAGGTCGGTTTCGCTTTTCCCTTAGCCATTTTATTGAATACAGATTACCACTGTGACCGCTTTTCTTCAAGTGCCCGCCCTTTAGAAAACCTTTCGTTTTTGGTCACAAAAGCTATTGACAAGCCAACTGGCATATTGTAAAATTAATATGTCGTGAAATTAACGACATAGGAGAATTATGACATATCAAACGGCAAAATTACGACCACAAGCCGCCCTACTCACCCTCTACGGCGACTACCTGCTCAACCGCCATCCGGTGTTCAAGGAGTACTGAAACAGCCGACGAAAGGAGAGGATAATGGAAGCGGACGAAATCTTAAAACAGTTTAACGATATCTGGGAACTGCGGCACGAATACGCCACCGACTGGAAAAAGCGGACGGGGGGCAAGGTGCTGGGCTACTTCTGCACCTACGCCCCGGAAGAAGTCTTATACGCCGCCAACGTCCTGCCCGTTCGTATTCTGGGCGGGCACGAGACCCCCAGCCTGGTGACGCCGCACGTCTTCGACATGTGGTGCCCCTTCTGCCGCGACTGCCTCAACCAGGGGCTGCAGGGTAAATACGACGGCTACCTGGACGGCATCATGGAGACCAATGCCTGCCTCCATGCCCGCCAGGCCTTCGGCGCCTGGGTGCTGCACGTGCCCACCCCCTGGCACTACTGGTACGTCATGCCCAACGCCGTGCGCAGCCCCCGCGCCAAGAAATTCCTGCACGGCGAGCTGGAGGAGTTCAAGAAAGCGGTGGAGGAGTGGACGGGTAAGACCATCACCGATAAAGACCTGGACGAAGGCATTGAGATTATGAACACCAACCGCCGCCTGATGAAGCAGGTCTACGAATTCCGTAAACAGCCTAACCCGCCCATCACCGGCACCGAAGCCATGACCATGGTCTGGGCCAGCCAGCTTATGGACAAGCGCGAGCACAACAAGATGCTGGAGGAGCTCATCGAGGCGCTGCCCGAGCGAAAGCTGGAGAGAGAAACGGGCGTGCGGCTGATGATTATCGGCAGCGAGAACGACGACCGTCCCTTCATGGAGATGGTGGAGAAAGACCTGAGGGGCACCTTCGTTATCGACGAGCACTGCACCGGTTCCAGGTACTTCTGGAACGAGGTTGTCCCCGATAAGGACCGTTTGCAGGCCATCGCCGACCGCTACCTCGACCGTACCCCCTGCCCCAACAAGGACTGGGGCATGGAGGACAGCTCACGGAAGCGCTTCCCCCACATCCTCCAATTAGCCAAAGACTACGGCGTCCAGGGGGTAATTCTGGTCCAGCAGAAGTTCTGCGACCCCCACGAGCTCGATATACCCAGCCTGAGGCGCTACCTGGAGGAAAACGGCCTACCCTGCTACTTCCTCGAGTTCGAGGTCACCGTCCCCGTGGGGCAGTTCAAGATTCGGGTGGAGGCATTTTTGGAGCAGATAGAGGCGGAGGACTTGTTTGTCTAACATCTCTTAAGACTAAGGAGGACAAGATGGCTAAGTATAAGACTAAAGGATTAGAGTGCTGGGACAAGGCCAAAGAGCTGAGGACCAAGTACTATCGGGATTACAAAGAGGCGCACGACCGCGGCGCCCTGCGCTGGGAAGGCGGCGCCTGGAGCTTCGACGCCATACCCCAGGCGCTTGAGGGCGAAGTCCACGGGCTTACCGAGGAGCCCTACGGCGCCAGCATCGGGGCTAACCCCGAGCTGCAGGTAAGGTACCAGGAAGCGGCCGAAG
>JASFEJ010000143.1:0-3465 GCA_050124895.1 Dehalococcoidia bacterium | reverse complement strand
ACGTCAATATTAAGCGGCATGGGCCTGGATAAAGAGGTCGCCCTGATTACCGACGGGCGTTTCTCCGGGGCGACGCGGGGGGCGGCTATCGGCCATGTTTCCCCCGAAGCCGCCAGCCGTGGCCCCATCGCCGCCCTCAAGGACGGTGACATAATAAAGATAGATATTAACCGCCAGCGGCTCGACGTCGAGCTTGCCGACAAGGAGATAGAAAATCGCCTGTCCCAGCTGGGCGAGTTCGAGCCCAGGGTGAAGAGCGGCTACCTGCGGCGCTATGCCGAGAAGGTAAGCTCCGCCAGCACCGGCGCAGTATTTGTGTAAGAGGATGGAATAGCTTATGAAAATGAACGGAGCTCAGATAATATGCGAAAGCCTGGCCAAGGAAGGTGTCGAGGTTATCTTCGGCATACTGGGCGGGTCTGTCCTACCCCTCTATGACGCCCTGCCCCAATACCCCCAGCTCCGCCACATATTGGTGCGCCACGAGCAGGGTGCCGCCCACGCCGCCGACGGCTACGCCCGAGCGACGGGGAAGGTGGGCGTATGCTTCGCCACCTCGGGGCCCGGCGCCACCAATCTGGTAACCGGCATCGCCAACGCCCACTTAGACTCGGTGCCGATGGTAGCTATCACCGGCCAGGTGGGGCGCCCCTTCATCGGCAAGGACGCCTTCCAGGAGGTGGATATAACCGGCATCACCCTGCCCATCACCAAGCACAACTACCTGGCGATGGACGCCGCCTCGCTGCCAGAAATAATGAAGGAGGCATTCTACCTGGCGGGCACAGGCCGTCCCGGCCCGGTGCTTATCGACGTACCACGGGATGTCCAGATAGAGACAGCGGAATTCAACTATCCGAACAAGGTCGACCTGCCCCAGTACAAGCCGACCCTGCAGGGGCACCCGGCGCAGATTAAGAAGGCGGCCAAGCTCATCAGCGAATCACAGCGTCCGTTAATCATCGCCGGACGGGGGATAATAGTATCCGGAGCCTACGCCGAGCTCAAGGAGCTGGTGGAGAAGGGACAGATACCGGTGGTGACCACGCTTTTGGGCACCAGCTGTTTCCCCGAATCTCACGCCCTGAGCTACGGTATGCTGGGCATGCACGGCATGGCCTACGCCAACATGGCCGTTGATGCCGCCGATTTGATAATCGCCATCGGCATGAGGTTCGACGACCGGGCCACGGCCAAGGTAAGCGCCTTTGCCCCCCACGCCCACGTCATCCATATTGATATCGACCCCGCCGAAATCGGCAAGAACGTGCGCGTCGACGTGCCTATCGTCGGTGACGTCAAAGCCGTCCTCGGCGGGTTGAATAAGCTGGTCGAAAAGACCGAGCATATCGACTGGATAGAGAAGCTCGACGAATGGCGCAAGGAGCACCCGTCGCTGATTATCCGCGACGGCGAAAGCCTGCTGCCCCAGTATGTCGTGCGCCAGATATACGAGGCTACCCAAGGCGAGGCCATTGTCGTCACCGGCGTGGGGCAGCACCAGATGTGGGCCGCCCAGCACTACTGGTACGATAAGCCCAATACGTTTATTTCTTCGGGGGGCTTGGGAACCATGGGCTTCGGCCTGCCCGCGGCCATAGGGGCCAAGGTAGGCTGCCCCGACAGCACCGTCTGGTGCATCGACGGCGACGGCAGCCTCCAGATGACGATACAGGAGCTGGCCACCATCGCCCAGGAGAAGGTGGGCGTCAAGATAGCTGTTATCCACAACACCTATCTGGGTATGGTCAGGCAGTGGCAGGAGCTTTTCTACGGCCGGCGCTATGTGGCCACACCACTGTCCAGTCCCGATTTCGTCAAGATTGCCGAGGCCTACGGACTGCCCGCGATGAGGGTGAAACGCCGAGAAGAGGTAGCACCGGCCATCAAGAAGGCGATGGCCGAGCCGGGCGCCTTTTTGATTGATTTTATCGTCGAACCGGAGGAGAACGTCTATCCTATGGTGCCGCCGGGGGCGGCTCTAGTCGAGGTCCTCGAGGAACCGAGGAAAGGGGCTAAAGCCGTCAAGGACTCGGCCAAGCTCTCGGTGAGCAATATATAGGGAAAAGAGGTGCAGTATGGCCACGACCAAGCATATACTGGTAGCTCTGGTGGAGGATAAGCCGGGGGTGCTGAACCGCATGGCGAGCATGTTCCGCCGGCGGGGCTTCAACATCGAAAGCATCGCCGTGGGACACAGCGAAACGCCCAACCTGTCGCGCATGACCTTCGTCGTCAACGGGCCGGCCACGGTGGTGGAACAGGTCAGGAAGCAACTGGATAAGGTGGTGGAGACGGTCAAGGTCTCCGACATTACCGGGGATAACGTTATCACGCGGGAGCTGGCTTTCATCAAGGTAAAGGCCAACTCGGCCAACCGCAGCGAGATTATCCAGATTGTGGATATCTTCCGGGCCAACATCGTTGATGTCGCCCCCGATTCGGTGATTATCGAGGCCACCGGCGACGAGGAAAAGATAAACTCACTGTTCAACCTGGTCCGCGGCTTCGGCATCAAGGAAATCGCCCGCACCGGGCGCATCGCCATGACCCGCGGCACCGCGGGGCCGCTGCCGGTGATAAAGAAGGCGCCCCAGACTAAAGAGAAAAAGGCGACTAAATAAAAGGAGTCGAATTATGGCCAAGATATATTACGACAAAGACTGCAACCTGAAACTGCTCGAGGGCAAAGTAGTCGGTATTATCGGCTACGGCAGCCAGGGCCACGCCCACGCCCAGAACCTGAGGGACAGCGGCGTCCAGGTAATCGTGGCCGAAGCCAAGGGCAGCCCGGGCTGGAAAAGCGCCCACGAGGCGGGCTTTAAGGTGATGGCGGCCGACGACATGACCAAGCAGGCCGATATTATCGTCATGCTGGCGCCGGACAACCTGCAAAAAGTTATCTATGACAGCGAGGTGGCCAAGGGCCTAACCAAGGGCAAGATGCTCATGTTCGCCCACGGCTTTAACATCCACTACGGGCAGATTTTGCCCCCGGCCGATATCGATGTGACCATGATTGCCCCCAAGTGCCCCGGCCACATGCTAAGGCAGCTCTACACCGAGGGCGCCGGCTCACCGGCCATCGTGGCCGTCCAACAGGACGCCACCGGTAAGGCATTAGCCATCGCTTTAGCCTACGCCGAGGGCATCGGCTGCGGACGGGCGGGCGTCATTGAGACCACCTTCGCCGAAGAAACCGAGACCGACCTCTTCGGCGAGCAGACCGTCCTCTGCGGCGGTGTCACGTCGTTGATAAAGGCGGGCTTCGAGACGCTTATCGAGGCGGGCTACCAGCCCGAAATTGCCTATTTCGAGGTCTGCAACGAATTGAAGCTCATCATCGACCTGATTTATCAGGGCGGCCTGAGCTATATGCGTTATTCGATAAGCGACACCGCCGAGTACGGCGACTATACCAGAGGGCCCCGGGTCATCGACGAAACGGTCAAAGAGGAGATGATG
>JASFEJ010000142.1:0-3473 GCA_050124895.1 Dehalococcoidia bacterium | reverse complement strand
GGCCTTTTTCCTTAATAACCTCAAGAATTGCCGTTTTCAATGACTCGGAAAGTTCTGTTTTCGAGTCCTTATCCACCAAAAGAATGGTATTCACTGACCCACTTATTCCTCCCGCGGCTCTTCCTCATGGTTCTCTGGCGGCTTTAGCTTATTTAGCTCCAGCTTGGGCGCCTCCTCCGGCGCTTTACGGCCGAAGATAGGAATACCGATAGCGGCGATGACGACGGTGGCCACGATGACCACCATTATTATAGCTGGGTAGTCGGAGGCGTTAGCGATGCCGCTAACGACCACTACCTCGGCCACCACCGCCGCCGAGAGCCCCCGGGGCAACATGGTAGCCAGGAAACCGCTGCTTTTGAACATGGTGCCGCTGCCGATAGAGGAGAGCAGCACCACGATGTACCTCACCAAGAGGAGGGCGAAGGATATAACCACGCCGACGACAATCATGGACGTATCATCGAAGGCCAGCATCAGACCCAGATAGACGAAGAAGAAGGTCTTTATCAGGAAAGACATCTGGGAGTGGAACTTCTTCATCATGTCGTGTATCTCGACCGTCCGCTTAAGCCGCAGGAGATGGGCAATCTCGACACCGTTGCCCAGGATTATGCCGAAGGTAAGGGCGAAGATTACCCCGCTGCCCCCCATGCTCTCCACAGCGAAGTAGAGCAGAAAGACGATGGCCAGGGTCAATATATCGTCGAAAATCTCGCCCTCGATAAGGGTCAGAATCCAGAGCCAGGCGACGCCGGCGGCGGCGCCTACGCCCAACCCGATGGCAAACTTTATGGCGATAGTCTGCCCCACCAGCGAAGCCTCGTTCCCGGTGCTACCGCCGGTGATAACCTGCAGGATGACCAGGGCGACGATGATAACCAGGGCGCCGTCAAAGGCCGACTCCAGGCTCAACACCGAGGATACCTTGCCCGGCACCTTGGCCCGTTTCACCAGGGGCATCACTATGGAAGGGCTGGTGCCGCTTAAGATAGCGCCCAACAAGAGGCAGTGCATCAGGTCCCAGCCGAGGAGGTGATGGGCCAGGAAAGCCACCCCCACCGTGCTGGCGGCGACACCCAATATGACCAGAATCAGCGCCCGGGGGATGCTGGATAGGACGGCGGAGAAATGGAGGTCCAGTCCGCCGTTGAAGAGGATGACGACCAGAGCCAGGCTGGCGATTATCTGCGAAGCCGGGGCTATCCGGGCCGGGTCAATGACCCCGAAAACGGGCCCTATCAGGTAGCCCAGGGCCAATAGTATAATGATGTCGGGGAAACTTGTCTTACGGAAGAGATAGTCAGCCAGGAAACCGATGGCCACCAGTATGCCGATAAAGCCGATTACTTGTGCCGCTGTCATCTGTTTTCCTTAACTTTAGGCGTATTCTAGCAACAAAAACGGGAAAAACCAAGCCATCCGATAAGGAACTAGCTGACTGCCAGGCCGAATGACGCCAGCAGGCTCATGACGACCTCCCCCAGCTTCCCCTCCAGGCTGGACTGGGGCAGCACAACCTCGCGGTCAGCGCCCTTACCCACCAGGCCAAACTCGATGTCCTTCGCCCGGAGCCCCTGCATGAACCGCTCCTGGTCGTCGAGGGATAATGAGCCGAAACCGTTTGTCCTCAGGCGTTCGCCGGACTTAGCCTTTTCCAGCTTTAACTTCTCCGCCCCTTTAACGACTTGTTCCTGCTTGTCTATATTCTTGGCGCCCCGAACCGCCTCTCTCAATGCGTCCAAATTCACCGGTTCCGACATAGGAAACCCTCCTCGATGTTTTGTCGAATATTAGGCGTATTTTAGCAAGAAGCAAGGAAAAAGCCAATGGGGCAATAAGGACGGGACGGCTAGAACTAGCCGCCAATCAATAGATTATATCCTTCTTGGCAAAAACAAGGGATGAAATGAAGGTTAAGAAGACAAAGGCTAGAAAAAGAATGACCGGATTAAGCCAGGAGTATGAACTGCGCAAAAGTATCGCGGCGGTATCGTAATAGTGGAAAGGGCTGAGGGCGGCCACGCTTTTGAGCGCGGGGACAATCGGTATGACCATATAACTGAACAGGAAGAAAAAACCGAAAACCGCCAGGCTTATTAGAATCGAAATTGTCTGCGAACGCGTGAAAATGGATATCAAAAGGGTCACGCTGGCAAAGAGAATGGATAGCAAAAACCCGCTTAAACTCGCCGCCAGCAGGGGTAAAAGCTCTACTTCCAGGCTTAAAGCGACTACTCCTAAGATGCAGCCGATAACCACCGGCAGGATGGAAAGGAGCAAAAGGATAAAGAGGCCAACCAGCCTGCTTGCTATCAACCCCGTTCGGCTGACGGGGGTGGCCAGCACAAGGTCAATTGTTTTATTCTCGTACTCCTTGGCGATAATATTCGTCGCCAGAAACGAGGCGAAGATTCCGAAGACGGCCCAAAAGGTAATATGGAACAGTTCGAGCTCAAGCCAGCCGTAGATGTCGGTAAAGCCTAAGAGGGGGTCGCCGAACATATCTTTCATAAGCTGCGGCCAGTTGGCCGATATTGCCTCGGCGTTGCTTATATCCATCGAGGGGAACATCACCGTTAGGAAAAAGATGAGCAAGCCGGCGGCCAAAGATACGATGAGCATATGTTTCCGGAATTTACGCGCGAAAAACCAGACAAGTTCCCTTTTAAGCATCGTCCCCTTCTTTTCGGTAATAGCTCAAAAAGAAGTCTTCCAGAGTCGGCACCTCGATTAGAATGTTTGTAATCTGTATCCCGCCGATATAGTCCAGCAATTTCTGGATATCGCCTTTATAGAAGAATTCCAGTCTTTTCTCGCTGGAGCTGATTTCTGTAACGCCGAAGTCCTTTTTCAAGCTATTCAGAATGTGTAGAGAATCACCTGGCATCAGGTCAAGCGTTATCTTCTTACCCACCAGCGACCGGTATTTTTTCAGGTCTTCGACAAAGGCGAGTTTGCCCTCTTTGATTATGCCCACCCGGTGGCAAACCCTCTCAACCTCCTTTAAGATGTGGGACGAAAGGAATACTGTAATCCCCCTCTGCTGCTCCAGGGAAAGCAGTTCGTAGAATTTCTCCTGAACCAGCGGGTCAAGCCCCGATGTGGGCTCATCCAGAATCACCAGCCTGGGGTCATGGCAAAAGGCCTGAATAATGCCGACAATCTGCTTCATCCCCTTAGAATACGTCTTTATCTTTCCCTTAAGGTCGAAGCCAAATCTCTGAACCAGCTCTTCTGTTTTATCTCCGACCTGCTTGTTGTTACGCAAACCCCTGGCGTTCAAGAGGTGCCGGATGAAATCCAGGCCGGATAGTTCCTGATAAAGACCGAAATCGCCGGGCAAATAACCTAAATCGTTTAGTATCTCCTGGCGGTGACCCGCCAGCTTTTTACCCAGGATATCGATGCTACCCCCGGAGGTCTTCATTAGCCCCAGCAGCAGCCGAATAGTGGTGGTCTTGCCGGCCCCG
>JASFEJ010000141.1:0-3495 GCA_050124895.1 Dehalococcoidia bacterium | reverse complement strand
ATCATCATAGGAGTGACGCCGAATTTTTCGTACACCGCGCCCATTGTCGGCGGACCGGGCATAATTTCGAGACCATCAAGGTCGGCCAAAGTGTTAATTGGCTTATCAGTAGTGTGCAGCCAGAAGCTACCGTAGCCGAGGAAAGACAGGCTTTTTACCTCGGCCGCTTCGGCCTGTAACTCGGGAAACTCTTCATAAATCTGTTCGCCTATCTGTCTGGCAACGGTATAATTGGGCACGCCAGCGTACGCCCATTCGAGTAGGGAGGAAAGCGGGAAACCAGCTGGCTCGGTCAGCAGAATGGTGAGATTGCCCACATCGGCAACCCCGGCTTTGAGGTCAGAGTAGTTTGTTTCTGAACTGAGCAGAGCCCCTGCCCAGAAGGCGGTAAAGTGAACTCGTCCGTCAGTCTCTTCTTCAATCTTCTGCATCCATTCGATCTGGACTTGAGATTCTACCTGTTCCGCGGGATAAGCGCCACCAAATTTTAGCTCAATAACCTCTTCCGGTTCCGCCTCGCCACAGGCACTAGCTACTAAGGTGATTACTATTATTGCCGATAATAGGATAGAAATTATAAACGTTCTTTTTTTCATTCGTTACCCCTTTATATTAGACCTTTTCCCAGGGTTCATAATCTGTATCCATAGCTATCTCATAGATTTCGTCCCCCTTTTCTAAACTTAAAATTTATGACATTAGTCTGATTAAAAACAGGAGTACCGTAAGACAAAAGCTAGTGTCATCATTTTAAAAATTGTTAAGGGTGAAGTCCCGACGTAGGTAAACTTTTTAAAGACGAACTACCCGTGGTAGGTTTCGATATAAGGGGTTATATTTAATGAGCGTCAGCCCGATGGCTCGATTTTTATCGTTTAAGGTAATGGTCCTTGCAGGCGTATTTATTGGCGGAAAATCGACGCTTATAGTAGTCGACCATGTACCGTCCGATGCGTACTACATTTTTTCATTTGAGTTGTAATATGTCAATGTTCAAAGATATGACGATAATGACTGAATTAACGCGATTTTGGGAGTATAAATTAATATTTGAAACCTATAATCATACTAAATTCGTCTTCACACTTATAAAAGGCTTTTTATTACTGTATTTTCCTTCTGGTATTACCTATGGTTGGGCTAGGACGCCTTGGAAGTCTTGGCCGCTTTCAGCACTTCAGCAAAGGCCTCTATCCTGGTTCTTAGGGATTCGGTATTTATGTCCCGGGTGTCAAACATGTTGGACTCCACTACTAGGGTAGGGATGCCTGACTCCTGGGCGATAAGCTCCTTCATTTTGAAAGGGCAGAGACTGTTAGGGCGGCAGGTGAACCAGTAATTTAAGAGGACGCCGTCTAGTTCACCCTTTTCTTTATATTGTCGGCAGACCGTTGACAGCGCTTTAGAGGACCCCAGGCCGCAATCTGGCGGTCCGGCGGTGCTGACGATACGCGCTCCCTGTTCCCAGAGGTCTGTATACTTCTCCGATTCACGTTGGTCCGCCTCCGGAATTTCCGTGCCGGTATAGCCGACGATGGCTAAACCTGCCTTCTCTATCATGGCCGATACAGTGGGGTCGGTTATCCAGGGTGTGAACACCCTTATCCTGGGGGCTCCCTTGGGAGTTACGCCTTCGCCTCTGTCCACTCTTTTCTTGATGCCCTCATAGGCCAGATCCAGTACTCCCCTTACATCGTCAAACATCAGCGTGGTAGCCAGGGTTGGGGCTATCTGACCTATGGAAACAAAGGTGGCGAAGTTTATCGGCAGGGGGTCGGCATTGGAGTAGAGGTCACGTATTCGCTGGTCTCCTTCAAAAATACCGTCGCATTTTTGCAGAGATTGGCGGATGCTCTCCTCGCTAACCTTATGGCCGATGAACTCCTCGAATTGGGCCAGAGCGCTTCTGGCTTCCTCGGCAATATACTTTATCTTGGGATAGTGTATTACCGGCCACTCGCCGCCCATCTGGTCATTAGGGCCTTCCACGTAGATTATGGGAACCCCGTATATCTCCCCCAGCCTTTCGTCTAATTCGGGCGTTTGGTCACAGGCATAGGCCATGGAAAAGATAAGGTCTGGTACCGGGATTACTCCTTTAATTATCCCGCCCAGTTCGAGCTGGAGTTGTGCGCAGTTAGCCAGCGCCGGCGGCAGCAGGTCGGCTTCGGCGGCTTCGAGGATAGGTTTTGTTTTATTGAATATCGGCCCCATGGCGCTGCCCACGGCCACTCCCGGCATGCAAACGTATATGTCCTCGGAAACTCCGGCCATGGCCGCCATCAGATAATAAAAAGGTGGCGCCGAAGCATAGACCACCTTCTTACCCTCTTCTTTGGCCAGGACGACGTCGATAAAGCACTTGAGCCAGAGTCCTAAGGTTTGACTTACACCTTCTACCTCTACATTGTAGTAGTGCTTAACGTGTTTGGCGGCCTCTTTTACATCCTCCGGGGTTAATTCCGCTTTCTCAAGCGTCCTTTCTACCCTCGGCCTTTCTTTCTCTATCTCTGCAGGTTCATAGCCGCATAGTCCAAGAAGCTCGTCGTAGTACATTCTTAGTTACCTCCAATAGACTCGATAAAGGCCTCTATTCGGGTGCGCAACTGACCGGTTTCGGCGTTATCATAATCAGACATTATACTGAGAAAGGGGATGCCTTCCTCTACGGCTTTACGTCCAAAATAGATGGAGTCAATATTATAGGAATCGCGGTACATCAGGGAATACCAGATTATGCCGTCGACCTTAAATTCCCTGACCAGTCCCAGGATTAAGTCATTTCTTTCTTTGACGGAAGGCCTGGAGAAGGGGAGGGGGGTTCTTTTCAGGAGGTAGCTGGTGGCTAATGCCCGCATTAAATCTCCATCAGATTCCACTGCCTGCCAGTATGGCCTCATTCCTTCAGAGAATTCCTCGATAACGATATCGGCCCCCGTGGGTTGCAGAAGGTCATAAACTTTGTAGTCTCCCTGGGCTAGAGTGGAAGCTATCAAAAAAATCCGGGGCCCGATGGGGCGTTCCCTACCTTTTAGTTCCTGGTATAGCGACTCCAGGTTCTCCGCCAGGAAATTTCGGTCGGCCAGGAAGGAGGCGTGGTGTAACTTGATATAGTCCCTGCCGGATATGGGAGGATGGTCGGATTTTCGCAGCTCACTGATTTGCCGCAGGAGACGCTTTATCCTGTTGGCGGTATCGATTTCCTTTTTTAGCTTGTCTTCGGTAATCGATTGGCCCGTCAGCTTTTCCAGCTCTGCCTTAAGTAGCTGCAATCTATCCAGATAGTACTGGAAGGAACGTTCGCTTTTATTATGGGGAATAGCCAGCTTGAAAAGCTTAGTGTCGGTCCACATTTCCCAGCAGTCGGCGATGCCCATTATATTTCTGTCGGCAATCGGTATCACGAACAGGTCAATCATTTGATATAGGGGGTCTTCGCCCAGCGCCCAGTAGCCGATTTGAGAGCGACAAAAGGGGTCAAAAAAGCGGCTCATG
>JASFEJ010000140.1:0-3500 GCA_050124895.1 Dehalococcoidia bacterium | reverse complement strand
ACCCCCGTATTGGGGGGTTCTTAAGGGGGGCAAAGCCCCCTCTTAAAAAAGACTTCTGTTGGGCGGGCAGGGTGGGATATTCTTACGCACGTCAAACAAGGCGGGGTGGGGACAAAGATTTGAACTGCACTTAATCCCCAGCCTATAATATACGGGATAGTTAGGAGATAGAGCATGATTAGAAGTCTGGGCGATAAAACGCCGAAAATAGCCAAGAGCGCCTTTGTCAGCGAGGCGGCTTACGTTATCGGGGAGGTGGAAATCGGGGAACATTCCAGCGTCTGGCCGGGGGCGGTCATCCGGGCCGACTTCGGCAGCATCAAGATAGGCCAGAACACCGCCATCGAGGACAACTGCGTCATCCACTCGGGGTCGCCGACAAAGGACGATTACCGGGAAGAGGTGGTCATCGGGGACAACGTCCACATCGGGCACGGGGCGGTGCTCAACTGCCGCCAAATCGGCAACAGCGTGCTCATCGGTATGAACGCCACCGTCCTGCACGACGTCGAAATCGGTAACCTTTGCGTCATCGCCGCGGGGTGTCTGGTCGGTGAGGGAATGAAAGTACCCGACGGCTCGCTGGTGGCGGGGGTGCCGGGCAGAATCAAGGGTAAAGCTACCGAGAAACAGCTCTGGTGGGTGAAACACGGGCCTCCAAGCTACGTCGAGCTGGCTAAAGAGTACAAGAAATTAGGTCTATAGAGGCTTACATCCGGTCGGGGGCTTCCATACCCATAAGGTTCAGCGTCTTGGCCAGCACCGTCTTGGCGGCCTCGACCAGCTTCAGCCGGGCCTTGGTCATCTTCTCATCGTCGGTAACGACGCGGCACTGCATGTAGAAGCTGTGAAACACCGTGGCCAGGTCCTGGGCGTAGTAGGCGAGGTGGTGGGGTTCCAGCGTCTGGGCAACGATTTCAATGACCTCGGGTAGGAGCAGCATCTTACGGATTAGCGTCAGCTCAGGCTCGGTGGTAAGTAAGGAAACGTCGCCGTCGGTGCAGTCAATGCCCTTCTCCTCAGCCAAGCGCAGTATGCTGGCGATGCGGGCGTGGGCGTACTGAACGTAGTAAACCGGGTTATCGGCGGACTGTTTCTTGGCTAATTCCAGGTCAAAGTCCATCTGGCTGTCGGCGGTGCGGGAGACGAAGAAGTAGCGGCAGGCGTCGGCGCCGACCTCGTCAATGACCTCGCGCAGGGTAATGATATCGCCGCTACGCTTGGAGACCTTGACCAGCTCCTGGCCGCGGCGCAGACTAACCATCTGGGAGATGATGACCTCAAGCCTCTCCGGAGCGATGCCTAAAGCGGCCACCACCGCCTTCATCCGGGAGATATGCCCCTGGTGGTCGGCGCCCCAGATGTTGATTACTTTGTCGAACTTGCGCTCGACGAACTTGTTATAGTGGTAGGCAATGTCGGCGGCGAAATATGTTGGCGAGCCGTCGCTGCGCACCACCACGTTGTCCTTGTCCTCGCCCAGGGCCGTGGAGACGAACCAGGTGGCGTTGGCCTTCTCGGCGATATAGCCACCCTTCTCCAGCAACGACATTACTTTTTTGTACTGGCCGTTATCGTAGAGGCTCTGCTCGCTGAACCAGACGTCGAAGCTCACCCGCAATAGCTCCAGGTCGCCCCTGATTTGGGCCATTATCTTTTCCAGGCCCAGCTTGCCCAGCTCGACGGTGGCCTCTTCGGGGGGTATGGAGAGAAAATAGTCCTTCTTCTCGGCGACAATCTCCTTGGCCAAATCGACCATGTACTGGCCGAAATAGCCTTCGGCGGGCATCTCGGCCTCTTCGCCCAGGGCCTGCTGGTAGCGGGCGTAGAGCGAGCGGTAGAAGGCCAGCATCTGGCTGCCGGCATCGTTGACGTAGTATTCCTTTTCCACGTTGTAGCCGATGGCCGACAGGACGTTAGCCAGCGTGCTGCCCAGGATGGCCCCCCGCCCATGCCCCACATGGAGGGGGCCGGTGGGGTTGACACTGACGAACTCCAGTTGCACGCGGCTGCCCTTACCCAGATTCATGTTGCCGTAGGCATCGCCGTCGTCACGGATAGTGTCCACCTGCTCAGTCAGCCAATCGTTTTTGAGGGTGAAGTTGATGAAACCGGGCGGGGCCACGGTTATGCTCTCGATTTCGGGGGTGGGCTTGATAAAGGCAGCCACGTCTTCGGCTATGGTCAGTGGTTTGACGCCGACGGTGCGGGCTAATTTCAGAGGGAAGCTGGAGGCGTAGTCGCCGTGTTCAGGGTTCTGGGGGTGCTCGATGGCGATTTCGGGCAGCGCCACCGAGGGCAGTTTGCCCGACTTTTGCGCCTCAGCCGCCGCTTTTTTGAGCAGCTCGATTATTCGTTGTTTAATCATTAATCAGTTCGAGAGTTTTTAAGATTTCTCATTAAGAAACCCTATTATAGCACAAATCAGAATTGGGTGGGGAGAGAATTCTACAAAGGTGACACCTTTGTAGGGTGGGTATTGGGTGGGACATTTTTGCGTACGCTAAAAGAGTGGGGAGCTAGCTCAACTCCCCACCACCCTGCCAAACTCTGCCCACCTCTTTAGCCAGTGAGGCGTGGGTGGGCTTCTTTAAGCCCGGGTCTTTCTCAAAAAGCTTGATGGCCTCGGTGCGGGCCAACTCCAGAAGGGCGACATCGGAGAGCCTGGCCATACGCAGGTCGGGCAGGCCACTCTGGCGGGTACCGAAAAACTCACCAGGACCGCGCAGCTTTAAGTCTTCCTCAGCCAGCTGAAAGCCGTCCTGGACCTTTTCTATTATGTCAAGTCGCTGTTGTCCTATTTCTGAAGGGTCTTCCGCCAAAAGCATACAGTAGCTCTGGGCGCTGCCCCGCCCCACCCGGCCGCGGAACTGGTGAAGCTGGGAAAGCCCGAAACGGTCGGCGCTTTCCACGAGCATGACGGTGGCGTTGGGCACGTCGATGCCCACCTCGACCACGGGCGTCGAGACTAAGACCTGTAATTCTCCTGAGCGGAACTGGTGCATTACCTTGTCCTTTTCCGCCGCTGACATACGCCCGTGAATCAAGCCTAATTTAAGGTCGGGGAAGACCTCGCCGGAGAGGCGCTCGTATTCGGCGACAGCCGCTTTGGCCTGAATGACCTCGGATTCCTCGACCAGGGGGCAGATGATGAAGGCCTGTCTGCCCTCGGTAACCTGTTTCCTCAAGAAAGCGTAGGCGCTGTCGCGCTGCTCGGGTTTGAGCCACTTGGTCTTGACCGTCTGTCGGCCCGGTGGTAATTCGTCGATAACGGAGAGGTCGAGGTCGCCATACAAAGTCAGCGCCAGGGTACGGGGAATAGGCGTAGCCGTCATCACCAGGACGTGGGGGTTAAAGCCCTTTTGCCGCAGCGCCGAGCGCTGCTCGACACCGAAGCGGTGCTGCTCGTCAACCACGACCAGGCTCAGGTTTTTAAAACCGACCTCCTTCTGGATTAAAGCGTGGGTGCCGATGACAATGTCTATCTCGCCGCTGGCGAT
>JASFEJ010000139.1:0-3514 GCA_050124895.1 Dehalococcoidia bacterium | reverse complement strand
AAAGGGATAATGGCCGGCCTTTGTTGCCCCATGGAAGGCTTGACGTCTATGAGCTGGTACGAAGTGACCAAGTACCACACCAATCTGGGCAGTTTCTCCGGTCCCAACGGGGCACCCTGCCTGGCCATGAACCTGGACACCTGGAACTCATTACCGTCTGACATCCAGCAGGTCTTTGAAGACAACATTGACTGGTACACTACTGCGTTAATAGAGGCACGGGAGGCTGTTGATGAGGAGGCTATTACCTTTGTCTCAGACTTGCCCGACCACGAAATTATCACGGCGTCAGCGGAAGATGTAGCGGAGTTCAGCGACGCTACCTTTGAAGTGCTTCTCGCACAAGCGGCTGAATTGGATGCCACGGGGCTCCCCGCGACAGAGATGATTAACAGGGTCCGCGAGCTCATCGAAGAGTACTCATAATTAAAGGATAAAAACAAGAAGCCAGTTATAACCACAGCCAACCGGAAGAAATCTGGTAATTCCCGTTTAGCCTGTGGGTGGGCTGAATTCTTCCCGTCCATCCACAGGCTACATCTCAAAGATACAGGCCGGACTGTATAAAGAGAGGCGAGCCGATATTGACTAAGCTCACTACCATAGGCCGTACGTTAAACTGGGTGGGGAACGCAATCATGATAGCCGGCATGGTAATAATGATGATGGTTATAATGGTTAACATCTTTATGCGGTTCTTCGGAGAGAGCTTAGTCGGTACCTACGAATTGGTCCAGCTTTCATCGGTTGTGGTGGTAGCCTTAGCCGTTGTCTATACCGCCCGTAAGCGAATGCATATCGTGGCGGAAGTCATAACCTCAAGACTGCCGCACCGCGCCAGAGTAATTTGCTACCGGATTGCTCGCTCTCTTTCCGTAATCACCTGCGCCGTACTAACCTGGGCAGTCGCCAAGACTGCCTGGGAAAGCTGGCTCATAGGCGAAACAACCTCGACTTTGGAGATCTTTACCCCCCCGTTTAGATTTTTCTGGGCACTCGGCTGTGCCCTGCTCTGCTTCGTGTTTATAACGCATATAATTAAGGTACCAGAAAAATGACTCCAGTTGTTACCGGCATCGTCGGTTTAGCCGTTTTCTTTGTGCTCATGGCTCTCGGTATGCCGATTGGTATCAACATGATCCTGGTAGGTTTCTGCGGGGTCTGGTACCTGACTAGTTTTAACGCCTCCATCACCGTATTAGGGCTGAGCTCATTTAGTACCATATATACTTATGATTATGCCTGCCTCATCCTTTTCATAATTATGGCTCAGATTATAGTTGTTAGTGGGTTTGGTACGGACCTATACACACTGGCTCGTAAATGGATGGGGCAGTTTGTCGGGGGTTTAAATATAGCCACCATCGGTGCCTGTGCTGTTTTCGCCGCGATGACGGCTACCCCCCTCGCCCCCCTGGTGACCATGTCAGCGGTAGCCCTGCCCGAGATGAAAAAGAGTAACTACGATATGGGCTTAGCCGCCGGTACAATCGCCGCCGGTTCGACCCTAGGCCCACTTATCCCGCCCAGCGGCCTCCTAATCATCTACGGCATTTTGGTCCAAGAGTCTATAGGCGAGCTTTTTATGGCTGGTATCGTCCCCGGCGTTGTACTGGCCGCAATGATGATTTTGATGATCTACATTCGTGGTAAGCTCAATCCCAACCTGTGCCCCCCAGGACCCAAGACAAATTTTAAAGAGAAGGTGACAGCGATTTCTTACGGCGGCGAAGTCATAGCGCTGGTCTTACTTATCTTAGGAGGCATTATCTTAGGCTGGTTCACCCCCACCGAAGCCGGGGCCGTTGGTGCTTTTGGAGCCATCGTCTTTGCCCTGGCCAGGCGACGCCTGAATTGGCGAAAGGCTAAAGAGGCCCTGGTCGATATATTGAGTCAGACAGGCATGCTTTTTGTTAGCATCATCGGAGCGCTGATTCTCAGCCGCTTTGTGGCCTTGAGCACACTGCCGATGCAGCTGGCCAACTTCATAACTGGTTTAGACCTGCCGCCCTTAGTGGTCATGGCATTGATAATCCTCATCTATTTGATACTCGGCGCCTTTATTGACATGATGCCGCTATTTCTCCTCACCGTGCCCATCTTTACCCCGATAGTTGTATCCCTTGGCTTTAGTCCAATATGGTTCGGGATACTGTTAATCGTCGTGACCAATATGGCACTGCTCACCCCACCGGTGGGAATGTTGGTATATATCATGAGTGGAATCACTAAGGAGGTGCCCCTGGAAACCATTTTCAAGGGCATATTGCCCTTTGTCGGGGTGATGTTACTCTTCTGTTTCATAATAATGTTTTTCCCCAATTTGGTACTGTTTTTGCCTGGTCTGATGAACTGATGTTCAGATAACATTTTTGATTAATTAAATTCTATTTAAAGGAGAAGATGATGGAACTGGGATTAGCGGGTAAAGTAGCCCTTGTTACCGGGACGGGCAGCCAGATAGGTTTTGGCAAGGCTATAGCCTTGACTCTAGCTAAAGAAGGTAGCGACATAGTATCCGTCGACATGGACCTCGAAGGCGCCCAAAAAACGGCGGCCGAAGTCGAAGCTTTAGGGCGCAAGGCCATTGCCCTCAAGGTAGACGTAACCAACAACGCCGAGGTCAACAATGCGGTGAAAAAAGCGCTGGCGGAATTCAAGAAGATAGATATACTGGTAAACAATGCCGGCGCCATAACGCCGATGAAGCCCTTTATCGAAAAGACCCCCACGGAATGGGAAAAAGACATAAACATTAACCTCGTTGGGGTCTTGAACTGCACGATGGCGGTCCTGGGCCAGATGATGGCGCACAAGAGCGGCAAGATAGTCAACATATCTTCACTGGGCGGGAAAATGGGTGTGCCCACCGTATCTGTCTACGCGGCGGCCAAGGCCGGGGTCATCGGCTTCACCAGAGCCTTAGCCACCGAGGTGGGGGCACTGGGGATAAACGTAAACTGCGTGGCCCCCGGCATGTCGCTCACCGCTTTCGCGGGCGGGGCTCCACCCTCCGAGATACTGGAAGGCGCCAAGTTGGCCGTACCCCTGAAGAGGTTCACCACACCCCAGGATATAGCCAACATGGTGGTCTTCCTGGCCTCGGACGCTGCCAGCGACATCACCGGGCAGACCTTCAGTGTCGATGGCGGCCAGACGATGGCTTAAGGTCAGGGATAACACAACCCCATAAAAAGAGGCTGGTTTTTTACGTTGCATAAATGTAAAAACCAGCCTCTATTTATTAATTAACTCATACCCAAGACCCAGACAGCCATGTCTGGGTCTCTATGAAATATTTCTATTCACTCGCCAACAACCACAGCCGCAAAATTGTGCTTCCCTGCCTGATTTACTCAGATAGCCGGTTTAACTTCAGGGAGGTCAGCATCGGTGGTGATGCCGCCATCAATCAGTGCCTCAGCAATCTCATCATCCGTCATACCGAGGACCTCTTTAAAGACGTGCTCGTTATGCTCACCTAACGTCGGCCCGCCGCGCAAGGTGTGCTTCG
>JASFEJ010000138.1:0-3531 GCA_050124895.1 Dehalococcoidia bacterium | reverse complement strand
GTCTGCCCCGTCGATATCCCGCTCTGGGCGGTTGCCCTGAAAACAGGCGGGGCTGTCCAGGAATCGTTTGATTACCTGCCGGGTAAGTCTCTGGAGGAGGAACTGCCCATCACCGCCTTCAAGCCCGAAGAGTTTGCCGCCGTTGTCGATTAGTAGTCGCTAGTTTGGCCGCGCTGACTTATGGAACAAAACGGATGCCGCGGGTAAGGCGGTAAAACGTCTTTAGCTAAAGCTCGGAGATAAAAATCCTGGCGTCATGCTAGAGTAATGAGCTGGATAGGGGATAAGTTAAGCTGATAGTTTCAGCTCTAGAGGTAGTTCAGCGGGTGATTGCTTAACTTTATGGGCCTCCTCATTGATTCTCATGATGTCGGCCTTCCTAAACAACCTCCATCCTCGTCTATCCCAGTGAGGAACATCGTCAATAATACCAGCCTTAAGCCATCGTAGCAGAGTGGACCTGCTTATGCCCACCACTCGACAAGCCTCTGAGGTCCTGTAATAGGTCTCTCCTTTGATTATGAGTGGCATTACCTAGACCTCCCTTCGAACTACTAAGGACCGATTGACATGTCCCTAATCTTGTCATCAACACCCCATATTCCCTATCGTTTTACCGTAATCTCGCTTATTTGCCTTAAGGTTTCATGAACTATGGTCTTTAGCTCATCAGGCGTGAATGGTTTGGGTAAAAATGGTCGGCCCGTTTCTTCTAAGAAGTTCAAGGTATCCTTGTCGGCCATGTCGCCGGTGGTGAATATCACACCCCTGGTCAGCTTTTTATTTTGCCTAGAGATGATCTGATATAGTTGTTTGCCGTCCAGTATAGGTGTCCTGATATCAATGAGGCAAAGCTCATATTCCTTTTCGGCTAACATGTCTTGAGCTAGCTTACCATTAGCCGCAACATCCGTCTCAAATCCTTCGTTGGTAAGGACTCTCTGGCAAAGTGCGGAAATGGCTGGTTCGTCTTCAACTATCAGGATTCTCTTTATTTTAGGGCTCCTTTTATATCATTACTGATAATTAGTTCTATATGTAAAAATTGTAATAGACAACCACTATTTATATTCTTTTCTACCGTTATCTTGTAATTTCTTAAAGGTACTACTGTCAGCTAGAGTACATTAGAGTCAACAAAAAGTCAAGACCTTACCGTAATTTAGCTAAAGAAATAGAGCCGATAGCAGACTGTTTTCCTACCTTGGCTCTTGCAATTTGAAATTGACAACCTTATCGAAGCATTGTCGAAGCCAAGGACTGTACTCTTCAGGATTCCTGATTAGTTCTTTCTTGAGTGCCTCTATGGTTATCCAATTCCAGTCAGATACCTCAGTAGGGTTGGGGTTTGGGTTCTGCTTCGAGATTCCGAAAAAAATGTGGTCGAACTCATTTTCAGTTAGACTGTTCCCCACATCAGCTCGATATAAGAATGTAAAAGCCTCGGTTAAGGTGACTTCGAGCCCCATCTCTTCCTTGAGTCGACGTTGGGCGGCTATAAGAGGGGATTCTCCTGGCGAGGGATGGGTGCAACAGGTGTTAGACCACTTCCCGGGGGAATGATACTTGGTAGCAGCCCGTTTCTGAAGCAAAAGCTCATTGCTATCGTTAAATATGAAAACGGAGATCGCCCTGTGTAACAATCCGTGACGGTGAGCTTCCAATTTTTCCATTGTAGACAGTCGGCTATCTTGGTCAAACAGGTCGTGGCCGTATTCATCAACCAAAACGACGAAATCCTTTGCTTCCATTAGCTCCTTTAATGGCTCCTTAGCAGTTCTTCTACCTTATCGACTAATGTGTTTGAGCTGAAGGGCTTGGTGATATAGCCATCAGCTCCTGCCTCCAGGGCTTTCAGCCGGTCAAAGGTCTGTACCATGCCACTCAGCATTAGTATTTTGGCACGGGACATAGCTGGGTCTGATTTTATTAACTTGCATACCTGATACCCGTTCAATTTTGGTAGTAGAATATCCAGTAAGATAATGTCGGGATTATTTAATTGCGCAATCCTGAGCGCTTCCTCGCCATCCCGAGCACAGAGGACTTTATAACCTCCAGGATCATCGAATATTGCCGAGAGTAGTTCAATTATATCTTCTTCGTCTTCGACTATCAGTATCTTCTTGATCACGGTTCCCCCGAGTTAGTTAGTCTCCTAGACGGTCTATCAGAATTCTGCGTTGGAATGGCTATAAAGAAGGTTGAGCCTTTGTTCAGTTCGCTTTCCAACCATATCTCCCCTCCCATTGCCTCCGTCCATTCCTTGGCAATATAGAGCCCCATGCCACTTCCCCTAATGCCTCGGGTCTCTGGCCTCTGTATCCGGTGAAAGGTCGTAAAAAGCAAATCTTTGTCCGCTGGACCTATCCCTATGCCCTCGTCAGCGATACTCACCACTACTTGGCCTTGCTCGTTGTGTGCCGAGAGAGTGATGTGCCCACCGTTAGGGCTGTACTTGACAGCGTTGCTCAGTATATTGCCGATAACATGACTGAGCTTGTCGCGGTCCACGAACACATCAGGTAAATTAGATTCTATGTCAACCACAAATTCATGCTTATCGGTGCTTTCCTTGGCTAGGGACAGTGTCTCTTCAAGAACGTCGGACAACTTCACCTGCTCAAGCTTAATACTGAACTTACCGGACTGAATACGGCTTACGTTTAATAAGTCGTCCACCATGGTGCTAACTCTCTGGCTGCTATCCAGGATATTCTTCAGCCATCGCTTTCTAGTAACAGTAGGCGGGTCCCGGTGCAGCAGAAGGTCAGTATAGCCCAGAATAGAGGTCAGCGGTGTGCGGAGCTCATGAGAGGCAACCGAGATGAAGGTATCCCGCATGCTGACATCACGTAGCAGCATGGCGCTGTGTAGCGATGTAGCCGATACGGAAGCTAAGCCCTGAAGCAAATATACATCGTCGGACGAAAAATCTTGCCGTGAAATCTTCTGTGACAGGCAGAGAATGCCAACCTCTTTATCGCCTACCGTGAGAGGAATTAAGAAAGCCAGATTTGAGCAGACGGTTGATGCCGAATTGGGAAACTCGGTTTCGCGACTCCGTTGAGACAGTGAGGTTAGCAGTTGTTTTTGCTCGTTCTTATCGGCAAATGTGCCCTGGGCGGCACTTACCTGATAAGAACCGGACTGCGCCTTGAAAAACAGACAACCGCCAGCCAGGTTCAGCGTATGGACTGTCGTGCCCACTATGAGACGTGATATGTCAGTAAAGTCCTTGAGCAGGTTCAAAGAAGTGCTCAGACTTTGGATTATCTGGCGATAATCATACCGGTCTTTGTAGAAGAACTTGTCTACTAGAATCTCGATGCCTCTTTTTATGGGACCGAAAAGGACAGCGGCAATGCCACCCAAGGCCAGGGCGATAAAAACTTCCCCAACGAGCCCCAGTGTCTCGTGTAATTCTCTGGTGAAGAAAACGGGGGCTGACAAGATAGCGGCCATTATTACCGTAATCAGGCCGTAGATGACACCGCGCCTGATAACAACATCGATATCCATCAGTTTTTG
>JASFEJ010000137.1:0-3545 GCA_050124895.1 Dehalococcoidia bacterium | reverse complement strand
CTTGGCCTGCGGCGTTTCCAGCGACTCAACGGTATCTGTGCCTGTGCCCGTGTCGGAAGACTCTTTCTCGTTAGCCGCCCCGTAGCTCCCCGCCCTTATCTGGTCTATCTCGACATCGGTGAGCACGTCCTTGCAGATGACGACTTCGTCTATCTTGCCATCGAAAGTACGGGCATCTTTTTCATCCCATCTCCCTATTTCAAGAGGGGCTGAATCTGGGGAAAAGTCACCGCCGGCCGTGCCTTCCTTATTGCTGTCGAGGAGTGCCCCGGCGTTATCATCCCAGATACGGATTTTCATGCTGTTGTCTGACGAATCATAAACAATGGCGATGTGATACCAGATGCCAGCGCTTAGGGCGGTGTCAAAGACCAGCATGGTATAGCTTGCCCCGCCATTGTACCCGATAAAAAAGTTTATCTTGCCATCATTCTGGAGAACGATTGCATAACTAATCTCGCTTGAAGCAACATTTGACTTGCCGACAAGGGAATACCACACCCCGACTGGAATAGTCTCTGGTTTGACCCAGCAACAAATAGAAAATGATTGCTCGGAAGCCCCACTTTTGCCCGGGAAGCCGGCATCGAGAGCGGCATCGGCTATCGAGAAGTATTGGGTGCTGCCATGCTCAAGGTCGGCACTATGGGTGCCCTCCTTCTTATCGCCTGAGTCGTAAGCAGGCGAGTTGACGGGCGTCAGGTCGTTGCCGCCCTTGGCGTCATTGGCATTGTTGTCAAACTTCCAGAGGGCAACGCAGTTGGGGTCGCCGCTGAAATCGTTAGCCATCTCTCTCCCTTAGCTCAGCGTGATGGAAACCTCCAGCGTCCAGGTGCCGCTCGACTTTGTCCCCAGTGATTCCACCTTGCGGTTGAGGCACTTGGCGCTGGTGGTCTGCTTGATCACCCACTCGTTCCAGGCGTAGTTGGCCTCCGAGTCGCCGAAGCTGGCCTTGAAGGTCGCCTTCTGGCTGGTGGAGGTAGGGTAGCCGCTCTCCATGCCCTTATAGGTCTTGTTGCTGGCGGCCTGGAGGTCGGTCTGGGATGGATCGGCCGCCGTCGAGCTGTCGCCGACGCCGATGGTGGCGGCGGCGTTATCGAAGATGTGGCTTGAGCCGGAGACTTCGCCGGTAATCAGGTCCCACATCTCGTTGATGCCGGTGTTGAGCAGGCAGTTGCCCTCACCCTCGATTACCTCGTAGGGCTGGAATCTATCATGAAACTCCGCCTCTCTCCCCCGGTAAGCCCCGATATCCTCCCGGTATTTGCTTAAGCGGTAGCGGCAAAGCCAGTTAGCCGTATCTTGTTTTTCCATTTTTCCCTCCGAAAAAACGCTTTAGTCCTTGACCCCGATTAGGGCAGCCGCCTTGATGGAGCTGAAGAGCGCCAGCGAGCAGTACCACTTGATGCGTGTGCGCGAGGCGTCCTTGGTCTCCAGCGAACCGATGGGCTCCACCGTCAGGTGGCCGGGGCTGGTCAGCCCGCACAAAGCGCCTTCGCCCATCTGGAAGGCGTATATTGTCGAGCAATCACCGCTGGTGGTGCCCGTCTCCACCCCGCCGCTTAAGGTATGGCTGTCCAGTATCCAGTCGTTGACGCCGATGGGGATGCCGTCCCAGAGCTGGACGAAGTTGCCCCACTTGTCCCTGTCGCTCTCGATCATGCCCCCGGCCACCCTCACCAGGGCGTTGAGCTTGCGGCGCGAGCGCCGGCTCATCAGCAGCAGGTCGGGCTTGCCCCCTTTGACGGCGTCGATGAGCTCGTCCAGCTTGCCCAGGGTCAGGGTGTCGCCAGCGTCGCCCATGGCGATGAGCTGGTCACCGGCGGTGGTGGTATCAATGAGCTTCCTCAACCCGTCGAACTGCTTGCTGCTGCCTGAAGTATCGCCGTAGATAAAGGTCTCCTCGAACTTGTCCTTAAGCGCCTTGGCCTTGAGCTCGACCACGGCCGTTTCCAGGTCCTGGATGTTGCTGCGGGTCGCCTTTAAGAAGTTATCGATGTCGGCGTCGCCGCCCATAATCTTTAAGGAAGCCGTTTTCTGCTCGAAGGTCGGCGTCGATTCCGTCCAGGTTTCGTCGACATCGTAAAAGTCGATGGAGGGCAGGGTCTTTTCCTGGTTGTAGGTTAGGACGTTGCCCACAATCTCGATAAAGGGCAGCTGCTTGAGGACGGGCGAGTCCTTGACGATGGTCTCGACCACCCCCTGCAGCAGCATATCGTTGGCTAGCTTGGATGCCTCTTCTAAGGTTAAAGCCATTTTCTATCTCCTTTCGCCTATGGCGTATTGAATCTTGTCCCGGGGGGAGAGGGTGGACAGGTCGGCGGGCGTCCGCTGCGGCGCCCCGGCCGGTATTCTGGCGGCGGCCATTTCCGCCTCCAGCTCCTGCCTGACGCGGTTGATGAGGGCCTGGGCGCTGGCCAGGGAAGCGTCAATCTCCTCGATGCTGTCGCCGACTATCTGCTCCTCGGCGACGCCGGGGTTGTATTTAACGATGAGCGCCCGGTAGCTTGATATCGCCTGCGCCAGGCTCTCTTCTAGGCCGGCCAGCTTCTGTTCCGTCTCCGCCGCCGACTGGGTCAGGGCGGCGAGCTGCTCATCCTTCTCGGCCAGAGCCTGCTCCAATTCGGCGATGCGTTGCTCTTTGGCCGCCAGCGCCTCGTCTTTCTCGGCGAGCCGCCCCTCCAGCTCCTCTACCCGGGAACTTTCCCGTTCTTCTTCACTGGGGTTCGGTTCCTCTTTGTTATCGGGCAATTGGTCACCTCCTTGATGGAGATTCCTTAGACTCGGTCGGCGGAAACTCTCTCCCTCTCTCCCGTCGACTTAGTGTTAGGCTGTTTATTGTTATTGTTGTTTTTGTTCATGTTGAGGATGGCTTCCCGCTCTTCCAGCCAGCGCTGGAACTCGCCCTCGGCGTCCTTGACGCCGATTTCGTCCATGGCCCGTCGCCGGGAGTGAATGCCGCTCTGCACCAATGTCTGCTCATTGGAGACCAGCCGGCTCATGTCCTGGGGCAGTATCGGCTTCCAGACCACCCGCAGGCGGACGTTGCCAAAACTCTCCCCCTGATACCTCTCCAGCAGCCTCAGAATCATACGGTTGCGCTGGTTGTAGGCGGCGGTGCGGATGATGCGCTTGCGCCGCACCTTCTGCAATAGCGGGTTAAGCTCTATTTCCAAAGCCACCCCGGAGAGGTCGCGCTCGGTGCCGCCGAAGGCAGCCCGCGGCGACTCCGAGATGTCGTGCAGGATGCGGTAGAGCAGGTTGATGTAATCGATGTGCAGCCCCACCCCGCCCCCCTGCAACAAATCGAGCAGGTAGGCCTTGGCGTCCTCGGGTATGTTCCAGACCGCCCCGGGCCTGACGGCGATATCCTCGGACTCCTCCACGTTCTCGAGCACGGCGATGGGGTTACCCGAAAGCTCCAGGATGCGCGATAGCTGCGACATGGCCCGGTTTAGCTCCCGCTGCGACTCCATAATCTGGGTCAAGTCGGAGATGCCCCAGAACCGCTTGGGCTCCCTGAGGTTGGGATAAATGATAAAGGG
>JASFEJ010000136.1:0-3551 GCA_050124895.1 Dehalococcoidia bacterium | reverse complement strand
GCAGCATACTCACCAGCTCACCAAGTCAAGCGATCAACTGAAGAATTTGTCTCATCAGGTAAAAATAGCTCCTAGTAGCACTGAGATTAGTAATATAAGCAAGCAGCTTGCTCAGCTTAGTGAGCAGGTTAAAAGACATGAAGGTTGGCTTACATTTGATCCAATCGCGTTACTCCTTAGTAAGTGTCATCATGATTATCCTGCGTTCCTTCTGAGTTTAGATCGCCTGGGTAAACAGGTCGACGACCATCAGGGTGTTATAAACTGGGTTAGGAAGAAATTCAATTTAATAAAAAGGGACTGGCGCAATCCAACCTAGGTATTATAGCTTTTTATTACCCAACAAAAAGATGAAATGGGTAAGTTTATGGATATAGGGCATCTGAGATACGTTATCGAGAAGCAGTCCCGCGCTTTTTATCATCCATGACCTGTTCAGAGTCTTCCAGCAAGTTTACGGAAAAATTCTCTGTATCCAGGAGGAGGCTCACCTTCGTAGTATCCGACTTGTGTCCTTATTTTGAATTTATCGGGACTAGGTTCGTACTCAGTAATCTCTAGCCTAATTGTCTTCTGTCTGCAGCCGGGCTCAAACTCACTACGTGACTTTCTAAATTCTACCATTCTCGGGTCAGACTGGTCAGTAATAATCTCTTGCTTAAGAATCTTCGGTTCCGGCCTATCCTCCTTCATTTGGCATCCTCCTCATCCCTTAGTGGAACTTGTACAGGAAGCTCTCTGAAAGGTAATTGCAGAGCTTTCATGATATCAACGGCATTACGTGGAGCATAGCCGCGCCAGTGATTATTAAAGAGGGCAAAGGTCAAATTGGTTTGTTCCAAGGTAACTTTTACCTTACTGGCTAGTTCATTTATCTCCTCACTTGAATACAGATACTTGTATCGCGACTCGCTATCCCCCTTCCACCACATCTCTGCATTCCGGCCGTGAAAGCGGAAATAGGCCATTTCGGCAGTAACCGGGATATCGGCAGCTATTGAAGAGGGGAACTTGGGCTCGTCAATCTGCACCCAGGTAATATTGTTCTCCCTGAGAAATTGGGCAGTGTTCTCATCGTCACTCCAGCTCCGGTGCCTGAGCTCGACAGCAAGTCTATACTCACTAAAGGTCTTGATAACCGCCCCCAGTATCTGCTGTCCAAAACCGTCGTTCTTGAAGCTCGGCGGGAACTGGGCCAGTAGAGCGCCTAGCTTCCCGTATCTAGCCAAAGGCTCAATGCTCTTCTTGAACAAGTCAACATCTTTCTGTGATATTGCCGCCGCCTCGCCAGTAGCTTCTTCATACATCTTGGGATGGGTAAACTTCTGCCACAACTTAACAGTGAAAAGGAATCTTTCGGGCACCCGTCGTGCCCAGTTATAGACGTAGCCGGGGTTCGGTGGTCGGTAGAATGAGCTATTGATTTCCACCGTGTTAAAGAACTGGCTGTAGTATTCCAGCTCGTTTATCTTGCCAGTAGGGTAGAAATAACCTTTCCAGGTCCCCGCCCCCCTGGGATAGGACCAGCCAGAAGTGCCGATGTATATTTTAGCCTGACCTGACATTTTTCTACCTTTGTTATGGTAATTATACGACATGGAACTCATTTACCCCAAGACCCCCTTGACAATGATACATATGTTCTAATATAATTAGAACCCCCCTTCCCTCCTGGAGATTTACGCATGTCCAAGATCATCGGCGAGCCGGTTAAGGTCCACGAGGGTAAAGACGCCCTGCCCGACGCTTTTGTTTGGAGGAAGCGCCTCTATCGAGTCAATGAGGTTATAGGCTGGTGGCGTGAGCCATCCGAGTGGTGGAACGGCCAGGAGATACGCTTCTTTATCCGCGTTAACGCCACGAATTCAAGCACCGGCACCTATGAACTATACAAACTGGGTAAATCGTGGTTTCTTTACCGGGTGCTTGACTAGGGTACGAACATGAGTTTTGTCCACCTGCATGTCCATTCGCAATACAGTTTTCTTGACGGATCCTCCTCGCTGGACAGTCTCCTGGAGAACGCTAAGGCATTCAGCATGCCGGCTATGGCTCTCACCGACCATGATCGGCTTTCCGGCGCCGTCAAGTTTTATGAAAAAGCCAGAACGCTTGGGATGAAGCCGATTATAGGAGCAGAAGTCACCATAGAAGGTGGTTACCACCTAACCCTGCTTTGTAAGGACAAAAAAGGCTACTCAAACCTGTGCCGGCTATTGACCGAGGCCCACCTGACCCGTAAAGGTAAGGAGCCGGCCGCGACCAGGGATATGCTGGCTAGATTTCACAAAGGTCTCATAGCTCTATCCGGCTGCAGTAAGGGGGAGTTGCCGGTTTCTATTGCCAAAGGCAAGACTGAGATAGCAAGAGAGGCTGCCGATTTCTACCGGGAGACCTACGGGGCTGACTTCTTCATCGAGCTAATCCGCTACCCTTCCCGGGAAGGTACGTGCCAGAGCTATATACTTGCCCGCTTTGCCCGCGAACAGGGTATACCGGTAGTAGCGACCAACAATGTTCACTACGCCGAGACGGAGGAGTACAGAATAAAAGAGCTCCTAAACTCCATTGACAAAAACGTCCCTGTGTCCCAGCTATCCGGCTACCGCACTATGGAGCAATACCTGAAATCCTCTGAAGAGATGAGGAGATTGTTCAAGGATATACCTGAAGCCGTAGACATTACCGGGAATATCGCATCAAGGTGCAACCTGGAGCTGGGGATAGGTGAATTGCATTTCCCCGGCTTTGCTGTTCCTGAAGGTGAGACCGACTACAGCTACTTATCCAGGATAGCCCGGACTGGCACGTTGAGAAAGTACGGCCGGATAACACCAAAAATCGGTAGCCTGCTGGAGCACGAGCTGGCAACCATAAGAAAGCTCGGGTTCTGCGGCTACTTCCTCGTGGCTTGGGACATCGTGCGCTGGGCGAAGGAAAGGGGCATTCGGTGCCAGGCAAGGGGAAGCGCCGTGGACAGTCTCGTCGTCTATGTCCTTGATATCAGCACCGTCGACCCTATGGAGCACGACCTACTCTTTGAGCGCTTCATGCACGACCTCAGGCGTGAGCCCCCGGATATTGACCTGGACATTGACCGCAGGCGTAGAGACGAGGTTAGGGACTACATATACCAGAAGTACGGCGCCGAGAACGTTGCCTGCGTAGGCACAATTAACACCTACATGGCTAAGGGTGCTATCCGGGACGTCGGTAAGGCGCTTGAGTTACCGAAGGAAATCATCGAGGAGGCCTGCAAGGGTATACACTGGCTGTCGGCCTCGCAGCTTCTAGAGAGCTTGGATTTGCGCCCGGAGCTGAAGAAAAGCGACATCTACAGGAGGCCGGAGCTGGCCAAGTTCTTCCAGCTTTGCGCTGCCATTGATGGTTTTCCCAAGCACATGTCCGTCCATCTGGGTGGGTTGCTGATCGGCGACGGCCGGCTTTCGGATCTGGTTCCTCTTCAATGGTCCAGCGGCGGAGACATCATCAGCCAGTATGACAAGGATGACATTGAGAAGATGGGCATCGTCAAGATGGACCTGCTGGCT
>JASFEJ010000135.1:0-3594 GCA_050124895.1 Dehalococcoidia bacterium | reverse complement strand
AAGCGGCTTGTGCCGAGGTGGAGCGTTGCCGTGGTACCCAGTTCGACCCCGAGGCGGCTGACGCCTTTCTCGAAGTCTGGCGGATCGCCAGTAAGACTGGTTAGCCTTGGCGCAGCGGGTTCGAGGCCCTGTCTCCCCCTGTGGTGCCCCTGAAATTTCTTGCGAGTGTCCCCCGCTTATGCTAAAATCGCCTTGAGGTTAAGATTTGACTAAAGAAATATCGGAAATCGGCTCCGAACGTCAACGTTCTGAAAAGACGAAGATAATGCTGGCTGACGACCATCCCTTACTGCGCCAGGCGCTGAGGGACGTGCTGGAAAAGCAGCCCGACTTCGAGGTCATTGCTGAAGCCAGCGACGGCGAAGAAGCGGTTAAGCTCGCCACCAAGCTGCTCCCTGACGTCGTGATTATGGATATAAGCATGCCCGTCCTCAACGGGCTGGAGGCGACCAAACAGATTAAAGAGAACTGCCCTTTGACCGCGGTGCTGGTACTGACCGTCCACAGCGACAGCGAGCACATACTGAGCATACTCCGCGCCGGTGCCGGAGGCTATTTGACCAAGAGCGTTTACGGCGACGAGGTCATTCACGCCGTAAGGTCGCTTGTCTCCGGAGAAACGGTGCTGTCTCCCGCGGTCTCACGACAGATTTTCAAATACGCTTTTCAACATAGCGCCAAACCCAAGAACCTGGGCATGGGCAACACGCTCTCGGCCAGGGAGCTTGAGGTGCTCAATCTGGCTGCCAGAGGCATATCCAACCAAGATATCGCTGACAGGCTGGGCTTGAGCCTGCGTACGGTG
The DNA here is from genome assembly GCA_050124895.1 of Dehalococcoidia bacterium. Taxonomy (GTDB): domain Bacteria; phylum Chloroflexota; class Dehalococcoidia; order Dehalococcoidales; family BS750m-G39; genus E44-bin88. The sequence goes on along the minus strand of JASFEJ010000135.1, from coordinate 2,789 downwards.
AAAGGTTACCTGGCTGACCTCTTCCTGAAACTTAACGTAGCCTCGCGTACCGAAGCTGTAATCATAGGCCTGAGGAAAGGTATACTCACCCTCAAAGACCTCGAATAGCTCCGCATCGGGGAACAAGTGTTAGGTAGCGAACTGGTCAAAACCAGAGGAAAGATCTTTAAAAGCCCTCACTTCTGGGCGATTCTGGTCATTACCCTGTTTCTGATATTACTCTATCAGGCCTGGCCGTGGCGGCCCTGGAAGTTCGAGGAAGGAATCTGGCAGTGGTTCTCCTGGCTTTCGCCGCTGTATCGGCTGGCAGTAGCCGAGGTGATAAACCGCGTGGTCGGCATCCTTTTCCTGGTGCCGATTATCTACGCGGCTATCATTTTCTCCTGGCGGGGCGCCCTGACCACTTTCCTGCTGGCGATGATCGGGGTGCTGCCACTGGTGCTGGACATATGGTCGACCAGTTCTTTACTAACTAATATACTCTTCTTGCTGATACCCGTTTTGATTACTTCAATAGTTGCCTTCGAGCTTTCCTGGCGTCGTAGGGAGAGGAAGAATTTCGCCGAGCGGGAGGCAGAACGCCAGACCTTCATCTCCAAGATACTGGAATCCCAGGAGAACGAGCGACTGCGTATCGCCCAGGAACTTCACGACGACACCATACAGACGTTGCTGGTCATCGCCAACCGCGCCCAGAACATGATTCCTAGCGGCGACGGTAATAGGGGGGAGGTGGGGAAAAGCGCGGAATGGATAAGGGACGCCACCCTCCAGGCCATCGAAGATTTGCGTAGGACAAGCCTCGACCTTAGGCCGAGCGTCCTGGATGACCTGGGGCTGGTACCGGCCTTAAGATGGCTGGTGGACAATATGAACAAGGAATCGGATATCAGCACCCGAATTACGATAAAGGGCACCAAGCGTAAGTTGCTCCCTCAGGCCGAGGTCACCATATTCCGCATGGTGCAGGAGGCCTTAAACAATATCAAGCGCCATTCCAAAGCCAAAAAGGCCGCCGTCAGCCTTGAGTTCGGTGAAGGCTCCCTTAAGATAACGGTAAAAGACGACGGCAAGGGTTTTCGCCCGCCCCAGAAATTCGACAGGCTCGCCGCCAAGGGCAAGCTGGGGCTGGTCGGGATGCGGCAGAGGATTGATTTTCTCGGCGGCACCTTCCGCATACGTTCCCGTCCCGGTGAGGGCACCAAGCTCCTTATCGAGGCCAAGTGCTAGCCTTCCGCCGCCACCAAGCCCGGCTCATTAACGCCGAAAGCCTTTAGTTTATTCCCCCCCCCCATATATTTAGCCCTAATAACTGTTGACAGCCGGTCGTATTTGCCTTTATAATCAATCTAACTTTATTACAAACAAGCCAGCTTTATTTAGGAGAGGAGTGACAAGTTGAAACGAATTTCGAAGACATTAGTGGTTATAGCGGGGCTTATCGCTGTCTTGGTTCTTTCGCTCCCCCTGCTTGGGGGCTGCGACGGCAACGGGCAAAATGGTGGGGAGGAAATAACCACCGAGTTCAGCATCACCGACGACAGGGGCATTACCTTCGATTTCGAAGGGCCGGTGGACACCATCATTTCCCTGGCGCCGAGTAACACCGAAATCATCTTTTTTGTCGGTGCCGGCGACAAGCTCATCGGCCGGACGGAATATTGTAACTACCCGGAGGAGGTCAGCTCTATCGAGAGCATCGGCGGCTACTGGGACCCGGATAAAGAAAGGGTGGTCATACTCGACCCGGACGTGGTGCTGGCCACCGATATACACGTCTCGACGGGCGATGCCGAGTGGCTCGAAGACCAGGGCTTGACGGTGGTGGTTTTGGCTCCCCAGGACATGGACGACATCATGGACAACATCAGGCTGGTGGGTAAGCTGACCGGTAACGAGGCTGTAGCCGACCAGAAAACGGCCGAGCTGGAGGCCAGGGTTGATTACGTTTTCGAGCGTACCGCCCCACTGGACGTGAAACCGAGGGTGCTGCACGTTACCTGGCACGACCCCTTGTGGACGGTGGGTTCGGACAATGTCCTGAACACGGTGATAGGGATGGCCGGCGGCATGAATATATTCGCTGACGTCAGCGGCGACGTACAGGTGGACATCGAGCTGGCGGTGACCAGGGACCCGCAGGTGATTACCGTCATCGGCAGTCACGGCATTGACACGGGCTCCTACGACTTTCTCATGGCCGAGGACTCCCCGTTCGTGGAGACGGAAGCCTACAAGGATGGTCGCATCTTCATTGTGGACGCTGATATGACCACCCGGCCGGGCCCGCGCCTCGTCGATATTCTGGAACAGTTCGCCGAATTCTTTCACCCCGAGATTTTCTCCTAAGTCTTAATCTATAGAGGCTTGATATTTAGCAGTGTTGGGAAAAGCGGCTAAGCTCGAAAACCAGCCGATGGCGCCCCTGAAGTGGAAGAGCCGGGTTATCGCTCTGGCCTGTCTGCTGGTTTTGGTTCTGGTGGCTATCATTATTGCCGTAAGCGTGGGCAGCACGCAGATATCGTTATCGACTACCTTCAGTATCATCCTGAACAAGCTGCCCTTCGTTTCGATTGCACCGACCTGGGATGGACCTATCGAGACGGCCATTCTCGACATCAGGATGCCGCGGGCGATTCTGGCTGGGATTACCGGGGCCGCCTTGGCGGTGGCCGGGGCGACCTACCAGGGGCTTTTCCGCAACCCGCTGGCCGACCCCTATCTCATCGGCGTGTCGCAGGGCGCCGCTCTTGGGGCCGTTATCGGCTTTCTTATCCCCTTAAGCGGTT
>JASFEJ010000134.1:0-3664 GCA_050124895.1 Dehalococcoidia bacterium | reverse complement strand
AATATACAGGGCTACGCACTGGGGGCTGAAGGACTACCCCCCGGTGTCAGCGGCGACTCCGATACGGCTATCTTCCCGGCGGTGAGCACCGAGACCGAATACGGCTGGGACATCAAGGTAAAGATGAAGGTGCCGGCCTTTACCGGCGCTCTGGGCTCCACCGAGATTGCCCGCAAGAACTGGGACCACTTTGCCGTCGGTGCCGCCATCAGCGGCGTCACCCTGGTCTGCGGCGAGAACGTCTGCGGCATCGACCCGCGGCTTGAGCTTGACGCCAAGGGCAAGGTTACGGCTGCCCCCGATATGGACCGGAGAATCGAGGTATATAAGCGCTATCATCAGGGCTATGGCGAAATCCTGGTCCAGATGAACGTGGAGGATACCCGACTGGGTGTTGACGCCTACGTCAGGAATAAGCACGGGCTGGAGACCATCGAGCTGAAGTGGGGGCAGGGGGCGAAGTGTATCGGCGGCGAGATTAAGGTCAACAGCTTGGAAAGGGCGCTGGAGCTACAGAAGCGCGGCTATATCGTCACCCCCGACCCCTCCAACCCTGTTGTCCAGACGGCCTTTGCCGACGGCTCCCTGAAAGAATTCGAGCGCCACAGCCGCCTCGGCTTCATTAACGAAGAGGAATTCTACAAAGAGGTCAATCGCTTGAGGGATTTGGGCTTCAAGCGTATTACCCTCAAGACCGGAGCCTACGGCCTGCGCGAGCTGGCCATGGCCATCAAGTGGGGGTCAAAGGCTAAGATTGACCTGCTCACCATAGACGGCGCCCCCGGCGGTACCGGCATGAGCCCCTGGCGTATGATGGAGGAGTGGGGCATGCCCACTATCTACCTGCACGCCGCTGCCTACGATTTCTGCCAGAAACTGGCAGAAAAGGGCGAGCGACCGCCCGATATCGCCTTCGCCGGTGGCTTCAGTAGTGAGGACGGCGTCTTCAAGGCGCTGGCTCTCGGTGCCCCCTTCGTCAAGGCAATCTGCATGGGGCGAGCGTTGATGATTCCGGGCATGGTGGGCAAAAACATCGAGCAGTGGCTTAAGGACGGCAAGCTGCCCAACACTGTGGGGCAGTTCGGCTCGACCCCTGAGGAGATATTCATTAACTACGAAGACGTCAAGAACATCGTCGGCGCCAAAGAGATGAAGAACATACCCCTGGGCGCGGTAGGCATCTACAGCTACGCCGATAAGCTCAGGGTGGGCTTGCAGCAGCTGATGGCGGGGGCCAGGTGCTTTAGCGTGCCGTCCATCACCCGAAAAGAACTTATATCCCTAAGCGAGGAGTGCGCCAAGGTCACCGGCATACCCTACCTGATGGAAGCGGGCCGGGAAGAGGCACTAAAGATTTTGAAAGGCTAGGGTGCTTTACGAAGCGACTCTTTGTATAGTATGCTAGCGTCAGATTGATAGGCTCTCAGATTCTGGTATGGCTGCAATACCTCGCCTGCCTGGCCATCATCCTCTTCGCCGGTACCAGGCTGGCCAGGTACGGCGACGCCATTGCCGAAAAGACGGGCTTAGGCGGGCTCTGGATAGGCCTCATCCTGCTGGCGGCGATTACCTCGGTACCGGAGCTGGTCACCAGTATAAGCTCGGTAGCCCTGGTCGGCCTCCCCGACCTGGCTATGGGCACCCTGCTGGGGAGCTGCCTCTTTAACCTGACCCTCATCGCCCTGCTCGACTTTGTCTACCGTAAGGGGCCTATATTAAGCCACGTTCACATGAGGCATATCGCTTCGGCGGCGGCGGGCATAGTGCTCGTGGCCGTGGCCGGCGCGGCTATCCTCTGGGGGGAATCGCTGGCGGTGGTAAAGCTGGGCTGGATGGGCGTCCCCAGCATTATCATTCTTATCCTCTATTTCGTAGCGGTAAGGCAGCTCTTCCGCTATGAGCGCCGCCACCCCATCCCCTCCGAAGACTCTCAGCCCAAATACGCGCACCTCCCCATGAAGACGGTCTATTTCCGCTTCACCCTGGCGGCAATAGCCGTTATCGGCGCCGGCATATGGGTCTCTTTTGTCGGTGACGATATCGCCGGGGCTACCGGCTGGGGGGCCAGCTTCGTCGGCAGCCTCTTTCTGGCTATCAGCACCTCAATGCCCGAGCTGGTGGTTACTATCGCCGCCCTTCGCCTGGGGGCGACCGATATGGCCGTGGCCGACATACTGGGCAGCAATATGTTCAACATCACCATTATCTTCGCCGCCGGCCTTTTCTATACCAAGGGTTCTCTTCTCTCCTCGGTATCGAACGTCCACCTTATCACTGTAGCCATGGTGATTACTGCCACCCTTTTGGTGATATTCGGCCTCCGCTTCCGTCGGCAGCGTAAGCTCCTCCGTTTTTCCAGTTGGTACAGCCCGCTTTTAATCGTGCTTTATGTTCTCGGCGCCTATTTCCTCTTCCGGGCGGGCATAAGTTCCTAAAACCCCTTGATTGGAGCTTCGATTTGGGGTAGCATACGGGAAGAATTTTAGGGTGTGATATGCTAGCCAGATGCCGTTACTATATATGGCTTTGCTGGCGGAAGATGATGCTCCGCCCCATACTGTCTATCCTCGTCCTGCTGCTGGTTATCTACCTCGGTTCGGTGCTGGTCATCATGGCCTACGAAGGGATAAGCTTCGGCAGCGCCAACCTGGAAATCCTGCCCGCTTTTTTCGGCGAAATAGGTATCATTGAGAGCCCGCACGTTGCCGTCCAGATAAGCATTATCGTGGGCATGGTAGCCAGCGTCACCGTCATCGTTATTATTACCGCCAAAATAACCAGCGTCTTCGTCGAATTCGTGCGGAGAGGAGGAATCATGGCTAAGAAGGTCAACCTTTCCGGTCATACCATAATCTGCGGCTGGAATTTCCAGGGGGAACGTGTCATCAACGAACTGTTTTCGGCCGATGTCAGGCAGCAAAGGGGGGTGGTTGTCCTCCACGACAGCGAAACACGCCCCTTTAAGGAAGAGCGGGTCGAGTTTATCAAGGGCGACCCTTCTCAGGACGGAGACCTGAAAAGGGCGGGGATAATGAAGGCCGACAGCGCCATCGTGCTTACCGACCTTACCAAAGGGGCTAACGAGGCCGATGCCGAGGCCCTGATGGTGGTGCTGGCGGTAGAGTCACTCAATCCCAAGGTCCACACCTGCGTCCAGATTGTGAACTCGACCAACCGCATGCACCTGGAGCGCGCCCACGCCGACGAGATTATCTGTCTCGACCAGGTGGGCGGCAGCCTGGCGGTGGCCTCGGCTTTAAATCACGGCGTCTCCCGCATCGTATCGGAGCTGCTCAACTTTAACCTGGGCAGCGAGTTCTACCGCTATGACCGCCAAATCTCCGAGGGGCTGGTGGGCAAGGAGTTTGCCGAAGCGGTGCAGCTGCTCGCTCAGAAACGAATCATACTCCTGGCGATAGAGACCGACTACTCCGAGGAGCTACGTAAACAGATGGGTGTTGATGAGGTTTACAACCTGCCCGAAGAGAAGCGGATGATGGTGGTCAACCCGCAGTCTGACTACACGATTCGCCAGGGCGATGCCCTCTTCATCATCGCTGAGTCGGAACCGCATAAGCTCTAGAAAACGGCTTTTAGGCTATTTTGACGAACCAGTTGGCCTTCGGCTATAATATTTAGCTAACTTTTCCTGTTTCGGCGAAGC
>JASFEJ010000133.1:0-3685 GCA_050124895.1 Dehalococcoidia bacterium | reverse complement strand
TACCGCACCAGCTACGGGCAGAACGTGCTCAACCACTCCTTAGAGGTCGCCCACCTGGCGGGCATGATTGCCGGGGAGGTGGGCGTCAACGTGGCTACCGCCAAGAAGGCGGGGTTGCTCCACGACATCGGTAAAGCGGTGGATAGAGAGGTGGAAGGTCCCCACGCCGCTATCGGCGCCGACCTGGTCAAGCAGTGGGATAAGTCCCCCGAGGTCGTCCAGGGCGTCGGCGAGCACCACTTCGAGACCGATACCACCAGCGTCTGGGGCTTCATCGTGGCCGCGGCTGACGCCATCAGCAGCGCCCGACCCGGAGCCAGGCGCGAGTCCCTGGAAAATTACCTCAAGCGCCTAAAGGAGCTGGAGGATATCGCCAACGAATTCAAGGGCGTGGAAAAGTCCTACGCCATTCAGGCCGGCCGTGAAATCCGCATCCTGGTCAAGCCCGAAGAGATTGATGACCTGGGGGCGATGAGGCTGGCGCGGGATATAGTTAAGAAGATAGAAGAAGGTTTGGAATACCCGGGGCAAATTAAGGTTACCGTGCTCCGGGAGACCCGGGCCGTAGATTACGCCAAATAGAAAAATGCTGATATTAGCTATCGGTGATATCGTGGGCAAGCCGGGCCGGAAGGCGATGAGCCAACTCCTGCCCGACCTCCGCCAGCAATACGGGCTGGATATGGTTATCGCCAACGGCGAGAACGCCGCTGGCGGCATCGGGCTGACCCCGGAAACGGCCAAGGAGCTGCTCGAGGCCGGCACCGACGTGATAACCTCGGGCAACCACATCTGGGCGCAGAAGGAGATTTTTCCTTACTTAGAGGGCCAGATGCCCATCCTGCGCCCGCTCAACTACCCGCCGGGGGTGCCGGGGCGGGGCTATATTGTCGTCGAAGGGGTGGCCGTGGTCAATATCATGGGACGGACCTTCATGGGCGACCTCGACTGCCCCTTCCGAGCTATGGATAAATTGCTTAGCGAACTGAAGGAAAAGGTTATCATCGTTGATTTCCACGCCGAGGCCACCTCGGAAAAGATGGCTATGGGCCGCTATCTGGACGGGCGCGTCAGCGCCGTGCTGGGCACCCACACCCACGTCGGTACCATCGACAGCCAGATTCTGGCCGGGGGCACCGCCTACGTTACCGATATCGGCATGACCGGCCCCACCGATTCCGTTATCGGCGACGACGCCGAGGCCGTCCTCGAGCGCTTTCTGACCGGCATCCACCACCGCCTCTCGGTGGGCAAGGGTAAGCCCACCCTCAACGCCGTGATGGTGGATGTCGACCAAAAAACGGGGCGGGCAAGGAGCATCGAGCGAATCTACCGGGAGGTGGACTAGCCTTGGGTCGGGTTGACCTCCACGTCCACTCCACCGCCTCGGACGGGCGGCTCACCCCCGCCGAGGTCATCGGGGAGGCGGCGGAAAAGGGGATGAGCTACATCGCCCTGGCCGACCACGATACCGTGGACGGCATCGCCGCCGCCAAGAAGGCGGCGCAGAGCTTCCCCGACCTCACCATCATCCCCGCCATCGAAATCAGCACCGACATCCCCCAGGGCGAGGTGCACATGCTGGGCTATTTTATTGATTACACCGACGCCGAGTTTTTGGCCAAACTGGAGGACTTTAAAGATTCCCGCCTGAGGCGGGCGGAAAAGATGGTGGCCAAACTGGCGGACTTGGGCGTGCCCGTCGAATGGCAGCGCGTCCTGGAGCTGGCCGGCGCCAGCACCATCGGCCGCCCCCACATCGCCCAGGCTATGATGGAAAAGGGCCACGTCCCCTCCTTCAAGGACGCCTTTGACCAATATTTGGGGCACGGCCAGCCCGCCTACGTCGAGCGGGAAAAGATGCTCCCCGCCGAGGCGGTGGGCATCATCGTTAAAGCCAAAGGCCTGCCCGTGCTGGCCCACCCCCTCACCACCGAAGACCCCGAGGGGCTGATTGCGGAGCTTAAGCCGGCGGGGCTGGTGGGTCTGGAGGCCTACTACGGCGAATACGATGCCGAGGAGGTCGAGGGTCTGCTGGCGCTGGCGCAAAAGTATAGCCTCATCGCCACGGGCGGCAGCGACTTTCACGGCATCGAGCCCGAAGAGGAGACCGCCATCGGCGGCGCCGACGTCCCCCTGGAAGCGGTGGAACGGCTCATCGCCCTGGCCAAAGAGCGAGAACCCAACCTTATCCTGTGAGGAGATTCTATGCCCGAAGTTGTTAAGTTCATACTGCTATTAATCGGCGGCTACCTTATGGGCGCTATTCCCACCGCTTATCTCGTCGCTCAGTGGCGGCGGCGCGTAGACATCAGGCAGTACGGCAGCGGTAATGTCGGCGGCGCCAACCTGGTCAAGATCGGCGCCCGCGGCATGGCCGTAGGCGTGGTTATTTTCGACATAGCCAAGGCGATGCCGGCGGTCTGGGTGGCCCAGATAGTCGGGCTGGACATCACCCAGCAGGTAATTATCGGTATTGCCGCCGTCGTCGGGCACAACTGGCCCGTCTTCCTGCGCTTCAGCGGCGGCCGGGGCATCGCCACCATCATGGGGGCGGCGCTTATCGTCCCCCTGGTAAACGACCTGATGATACCCTGGTCGTTTATCGCCTTCCTGGCCATTATGATCATAAACCTCTTCACCGTGCGCAACATACCGATAGGCATCGGCATTGCCGTGGCGGCAATGCCCATCGTCAGCGCGGCGGTGGGCGAGCCGCTGGCGTTAACGCTGGGCTTCGTCGCCATGTTTGTCATCATGGTCATCAGGCGGCTGACCCCGCGCCGAGCCCCGATTTCGGCCTCGGTGCCGACGGGGGAGCTGTTGCTCAACCGTTTGCTCTTTGACCGCGACATCCGGGACCGGGAAACCTGGATCCACCAGGACCGAAACAGCACGGAAAAAGAGACAAAGGACTAGTCCGGAAAGATGAAATGCGCCTATCACCCCGACGTTGAAACCAACCTGAGTTGCGGCAAGTGCGGTAAGCCGATATGTCCCAAGTGTATGGTGGAGACACCGGTGGGCGCCCGCTGCCCCGATTGCGCCAAAACGACCAAGCTGCCCACCTACCGCCTTTCGGCCAGGCATTATCTGATTGCGGCGGGCACGGCGCTGGGCATGGCCATCGTCACCAGCCTGGTCTGGGGGGTGCTGCGGGCCGTCCTGCCCTATATTATCGTCAATATAATCTTAGGCGGCGGCGTTGGCTTCGCCGTCGGCGAAGTGGTTAGCCGCGCCGTCAACCGCAAGCGCGGCAACTGGCTGGCCCTGATTGGCGGTGTGGCCGTACCCTTGAGCTACCTGGCCAGCATCCCCTTCAACATGCTGTTCGGGTACGACGCCGCCTTCCATATGCTCGATATACTGGCGGTGGCCATAGGTATATTTGTCGCCGTCGTCAGATTGCGCTAAAATAATCGATGGCACTATAAACCTTAACGTCCTCACCGGACCTGGATAGGAGACACTATCAATGGATAACTTTATGCCGGGAACACCCTTATTCTACGCCCTGTTCTGGGGGATTTTCTTAATCACCCTGGGGATTTTCTTTTACCGTCTGAGGCAGCTCTGGCAGTACATGTTCCTGGGGCAGAAGGAGACCACCCCCAAAAACAAGTTTAAGCAGCTCTGGGACACGACGGTCTACGTTATCAGCCAGCTCTGCCAGCTCAAGAACTTC
>JASFEJ010000132.1:0-3849 GCA_050124895.1 Dehalococcoidia bacterium | reverse complement strand
AATCCCTTGACCGGCGGGCCACCTTCGTGGGTGCCTTTCCAGCCGTACTCGTTGTGCATATCGAATATCAGGTTAACGGCTTTACTCTTTTGCAGCATGCCGATGAGTAAAATCCGCGTCAGGAAGGTCTTGCCCGTGCCGCTCTTGCCGAAGATGCCGTTGGAGCGCTTGACGAACTCCTCCAGGTCTAAGCAGAGCTTGGTCTCCATGTCCAGGGGGTTGCCGATGTGGAAGCGCTGCGGGCCCTCCTTGCCGAAGACCAATTCCATGTCGCTTTCCGAGGCCAGCTTGACGGTGGAGAAATGGCTGGGCACAGTCTTTACCGGCTGGGGGCCTTCGAGGATGGTTTCGGCGTCGCCGCCGATGGTGAGCATGGGGGTGACGTGTATCGTGCCGAAGGTGCTGGTGCCGGCCAGGACCTCGGCGACGAAGGGGTCGGTGACGTCGGGTGGGGTCAGGGTGAGGTCTTGGTCGGTGACACCCAGGCTGACATCGGTTATCATGCCGAAGAAGCGCCGCTTTTGCCCCTCGATGGTGACGTAACGCCCCACCACCATATCCTCCACCGAGACGGGGCTGTCCAGCCTGACCTCGGTGCCCTTCTCCAGCGAGGCCGAGGTAACGATGCCCAGGCGCTGGTTTTCGGTCATGTCTTCATCCTCCCCAGTATGGCGTTAAGGCTGCCGAGGTTGCCGCTGAGCAAAATAGCCAGCTCCTTGCCCGCCGCCACTAAAAAGGCGCGCGGGTCTTTATGCGCCCGGCTCATCTGCCTGAGCGCGGCGCCGACCAGTTCTTCGGCGGGAAGGGGCAGATTGGCATTGAGCAATATACTAAGAAAGTCGAAGGACTTCCCGAAATCTATGACCTCCTGGGGTGTACACTGATAGACGAAGCTGTGGATGCGGGCGGGCTGGGGGGGCAAATGCTGGTAGAGCCGGTCGCCATCTTTGTGCCCCACCACCACCGCCCCGAATTCGCTCCTTAAGAGTTTGGCCAGCTGCGGAGAGGAGCGGTAGATGTCCTCTTCGGCTTTTTCGTCCTGGCCGCGGGCGATGGGCTTACGCCCCGGTTCCAGGCTTGAAGTTTCGGCATTATAGACGATGGCGTAGAGCTCGGCGGCGGAACTGCCGGTCTTGACCAGGCTGCCCAGCGGCGGTATCTGGTAAAGCTGGTAGCACTGGGCGGTAAAGCCCGTGGTGCTGGCTTCGATTACCTCGCCGACTCTTTCTGTTTCAGCCATTGTTTACCTCTTTAATACTCCCCGATACTAAATGACTAACATAACGACCACTCCGGCAACCACCAGAACGGCCAGCACAACCACAAGTGTGATTCTTACCCTTTTTTCTCTCTTCGTCAGTTCCGACCAGCGCTTCTGTTTTCCCCTAGAAAGGATAATGCCGACGGCCAGACCGACCACGATACCCATGGCAATACCGATTATCCAATCGCTCATTTATTACCCTCGCTAAAGAATTTGGGCAGCGCCTTCTTGCCCACCAGCTTGTGCTCGGTGTACCAGCCCTGGACGGCCTCGACCACCTCTTCGGGCTTATCGCAGACGATGAGCAGGTCGAGGTCTTCATCGGCGATACAGCCCTTGTCCAGCACCGTGCTCTCCAGCCAGTCCAGAAATCCCTTCCAGTACTGGCTGTTAAATATTATCACCGGGAAGGGCTTTATCTTGAGGGTCTGCATCAGCGTCAGCACCTCGGTCAGCTCGTCGAGCGTGCCCAGGCCGCCGGGTGTGATGACAAAAGCGGTGGCGTACTTTACCAGCATCACCTTGCGGGCGAAGAAGTGGTGGAAGAGTATGGACTTGGTGGTGTATTCATTACCGGCCTGCTCATGGGGCAGCTCGATGTTCAGCCCCACCGATTCCACCCCGGCCCGCATGGCGCCCTTGTTGGCCGCCGCCATCGCCCCCGGCCCCCCGCCGGTTATGATGGAAAAGCCCAGTTGCCCCAGGCGGTAGGCGATTTCCTCGGTCTGGGTGTAGAGCTCATCGCCCTCCTTGAGGCGCGCCGAGCCGTAGAAGGTTACCGCCGGCTCGATGCCGCTGAGGGTATCGAAGCCCTCCACCAGCTCGCCGATGATGCGGAACATGCGCCACGATTCTTCCTTGGCCAGCTCATTGATTTCGTAATCAGGCATAGCGTCTTCCCCCCAAGGTTTCACTATTAGCTTAAATGGCTACTTTTTCTTGCCGCCTTTTTTGTCCTTGGACTGCTTGGGTTTCTTTACGTTCTTTCTGCCTTTAGTTCCCATTGTTGGCCTCCGTCTCGTTTTCAGTAAGGCTGAACGAGTCCATGACCTCCTGCCCTTCGAGCCAATCCCCGCTTTGAATATAGAACACAGTGTAGGTCATAGACTCGGTTTCCTTGATAAACTCCCCGCCCTGTATCGGGAAACCTTCATAGGTTGCGGTAAAGGCTATCTCCCAGTCCCACTTATCCTCCCCGCCAGTGTTGACGGGGATATCTATATCCGTATAACCTGAGGCGTTGAGGGACTGCCGAAGATTAGCGTCATACATTTCAATTATCAGCAAATCCGACATCGAGCTCGCTAGAGGCTGCCCGGCATAGGCAAAGATTTGAATCTGGTTGAAAGCGTTATAGGCGGGTTTTATGCCTATACTGGTGGAGCTAAGCTCCTCCACAATCCAGTCCTTGGGGTAATCGACGCTGTAACCGAATTCTTCGCTGACATAGTGCGTGGTTTGGCTCCCGCAAGCGCCCAGCGAAAGAATACCGACGACTAAAATCATTAAAAATATTCGTTTCATTCTAAACTTTTTCTGCCTTTAGTTCCTATGATTTTCTCCTGCAGTTTTTAATAAGAGTCTCTGTTAAGCGTGGTACGAGGCTTTTGCTGGATGTTTAATAGCGTTAATAGTGCCATAGCGTCTTCCAGACTTAATCCGCTTATTACACCCTGGTCGATTATAACGTCCAGAACAATAGGAGCTAAGGGAAGTCCGTCATCTCCAAGCAGGGCGACATCACCTTCAAAGATGCCCATCGGCTGATCGATGAGCCGAGCGGTAATTTGCTCGCAAAGCTGACTACCCTCCTCATTCCACTCAAAGATGAGCTGTATGCTACCCCAATCATCTCTCGCAACATAAATGTTTTGAAAGTACTCGCTGGTCAGCGCCAGTTCTTGGCTGTCCACTATCCCGGTGGCTGGCTTCCAGCGACCCAGCTCGTTTTCCCATTTAGCTGGTTCGTTATCTGCGGCCAGCTCTCCAAACTCCAGGGTAGTAGCGGACGTACCGCAAGCGCCCAGCAAAAGAAGTCCAATAATCAGAACTGGTAAGATTATCCGTTTCATTTTATTCTATTCTATCACACCCACCGCGTCCGCTTGCTGAAACTCTTGGCGGAGGTGGGGGTGGGCAAATGTTCGCCGATTAATAAAGATTCCACCAGCTGCCAGAAATTCTCTCTATCGGCGCCGGTGACCACCGCCTGTTCGTGGGCTTCGCTCAAGGCCACCGGGTAGCCCTGCCCCCGCCGGCACTGGTCCAGGACTAAGCTGTGCGTCAAATTGAGCAGTGTTTCGTCCTGCGCCACCCACTGCGGAATCTCTACCCGCGCTATCTCGCCGTCGGTCCTTAAATAAAAGAAGTGGACCCAGTGCCCGCCGTAATTGTCTCTGACTATCTTCGACTGGCTGGCAAAGAGCGCCGAGCGCTCGCCTTCGGCCAGGGTGCTTTCAAAAATCTCACGGTCCTGGATTCCGGCCACCGCCTCGCATTCCTGCGACTGGCACTCGCCGCAGAGCCTGTCGGTATCAATGACCTCGTGAGGGCAGAGCGCCACCTTCAGGGTATTGACCACATCG
>JASFEJ010000131.1:0-4016 GCA_050124895.1 Dehalococcoidia bacterium | reverse complement strand
GTGTTTAGGACGCTCACAAGGTAACAGTTCGCCAAAATGTGTAGTGGTTAACAAAACAAACAAATGTGGCCTTATACAATTTGGACTATTGCCACAGTTATCAAACTAGCTAGGCGATATCTACTCCACAACGCTGTTATAGCCCCTAATACTTTGAAGCCCCTATTTCCTCCATCTTGCCCGTCACCATGTAGACCACCCGCTCGCAGATATTGGTCACCCGGTCGGCGCTGCGTTCCAGGTTGTGCGCCACCCAGATAAGCCTTGTCGCCCGCGTAATCGTTTTGGGGTCTTCGGCCATGAAGGAAAGCAGCTCGCGGAAGACCTGGTCGTAGAGTTGGTCAACTTCATCGTCTTCAGCAGCAATCTTTCGAGCAGCTTTGGCGTCGCGGTTAATCAGGGCGTCCAGGCTGCGGTGCAGCATGTTGTTAACCTTTTCCGCCATACGCGGTATATCGATAAGCGGTTTCAGCGGCGGCTCGTCGCCAATCATAACTACAATTTTGGCGATGCCCTCGGCGTGGTCGCCGATGCGCTCGATATCGGTGATGATATTGAGCACGCAGATGATGGCGCGCAGGTCGCTGGCCATCGGCTGCTGGGTGGCGATGAGCTGGACGCATTTCTCCTCGATGTCAAAGCGCTTACGGTTTATCTTGGGGTCGTCGGCGATGACCCCCTCGGCCTTAGCCACGTTCCTATCCTTTAGAGCTTTGACCGAAGCCGCCACCGCTTTTTCGGCCATGCTGCCCATGGCCAGGACATCGTCCTGGATTTCCCTCAGCTTTTTGTGAAAGTCCGTCCTTATTTCCATGATGATACCTCCTTGGCTTTTAGCCGAAACGTCCTGTGATATAGTCCTCGGTGCGTTTATCCTTGGGGTTGGTGAAGATATCGGCGGTGGCGCCGTACTCCACCAGCACGCCCGCCCGGTCCGGCTCCATCATGAGGAAAGCGGCCATATCCGATACCCGCGCCGCCTGCTGCATATTATGGGTAACGATGATGATGGTATAGTTATCGGTCAGGCTCCTCATCAGGTCCTCGATTTTGAGGGTGGCTACCGGGTCGAGGGCGCTGCAGGGCTCGTCCATGAGGATGACCTCGGGCTCGACGGCTAATACGCGGGCGATACAGAGCCTTTGCTGCTGACCGCCGGAAAGCGCCAGCGCCGACTGCCCCAGCTTGTCCTTGACCTCATCCCATAGAGCCGCCTGGTGCAGGCTCTTTTGCACAATTTCCTCAAGCTGGCCGCGGTTCTTCCGGCCGTGCCGCCGGGGTCCGTAAGCCACGTTCTCGAAGACAGACATGGGGAAGGGGTTGGGCTTCTGGAAAACCATGCCCACCCTCTTGCGCAATTCCACCACATCGATATTTTTATCGTAGATATTGATGCCGTCAAGCTCGATTTTTCCCTCCACCCTGGCACCAGTGATGAGGTCATTCATGCGGTTAAAAACACGCAAAAAGGACGACTTGCCGCAACCAGAAGGACCGATGATGGCGGTGATGGCGCATTCGGGTATATCCAAGGTTATATTTCTCAAGGCCTGAAAATCGCCGTAGAAGAGGTTTAGCTGGCTGACGCTCAAGCGGGTCCTATTGCAGCTGGGAGCTTCGCTGGTTAAATCGGGGCTTAATTTCATATTCATGTGCTGTACCTCCGCTGTCGGGCACGCAGCCTGATGATGGTGGCTAAAACGTTGAAGGATAATACCACCGCCAGTAGCACCAGAGCTACACCCCACATTGTACTGTCGGGAATACCGGGGACGTGCGCCGCCACCGTGTAGAGGTGATAGGGCAGCGCCATGAACTGGTCAAAGGGGGAATTGGGTAGTGAAGGCAGCAGGAAAGCTGCCCCCACCACCAGTATCGGCGCCGTCTCCCCCGCGGCGCGGCTCATGGCCAGCACCGCCCCCGTAATTATACCCGGCCGGGCCTGGGGCAGGACGACGTGCCAGACTGTCTGCCACTTGGTCGCCCCCGTGGCCAAACTGCCCTCCCGGTACTCCTTGGGCACGGCCAGAACCGCCTCCCTTGAGGTGGTTATGGTCATGGCCAGTGCCTGGCAGGCCAAAGTCAGGCTGGCCGAAAGCAGCGAGATGCCGAAATTAAAGGCGAGGACGAATATGCCCAGCCCGAAAAGACCGTAGACGATGCTAGGCACCCCGGCCAGGTTAACTATAGCCAAGTTGATGAGCCGGGTCAGCCAGTTATCGCGGGCGTACTCGGTGAGGTAGATGCCCGCCATCACGCCTATAGGCAGGGCGAAGATTATGGTGCCCAGCATGAGGTAAAAGGTGCCAACGATGGCCGGGAAGATGCCCCCCGCCTTCCCCGCCTGCGACGGCGCCTGGGTTAAAAAATCCCAGCTGATGGCCTCGCCGCCGCTGATAATCATGATTACGATTATGGACAGGACGACGATGACCACGATAGTCGTGACCGCCGTGAGCAGCCCGAAAGCGGCCCGCTGCGATGTCTGGCGCCTGGCTATGCTTCCCGCTCTCATATTCATCGGGCGAACTTCCTCTTCTGGCGCTCTAAGACGCGGTCGGCGACGATGTTAACCCCCAGGGTGAGCAGGAAAAGAATCAGCCCGATGGCGAAAAGGGCCTGGTACTGCAAACCGCCGCGCACGGCGTTGCCGATGCCCGAAGCAATGGCCGCCGTCATCGGCATCATGGGCTCGGTGGGAGAAACGGGCACGGCCAGGGCGCCGCCGGCCACCATGAGCACCGTCATTGTCTCGCCGATGGAGCGCCCCACCCCCAGCATAACCGCCGCCGTGATTCCGGAGAGTGCCGCCGGTATGGAGACGTGCCTGATGGTTTCCCAGCGGGTGGCGCCCAAAGCGTAGGAAGCTTGGCGGAACTCATCGGGTACCGCCCGCAGTGCGTCCTCGGAGACGCTGATAATGATGGGTAGACTCATCAGCGAGAGCATAATGCCCGCCGTTAAGCCGGAGAGGCCGGTATTGAGGTTAAAGGCGCTCTGCACCAGCGGTGAGAGCAGCATCAGCCCCAGGAAGCCCATCACCACCGAGGGAAAGCCGGCCAGTATCTCGACGATGGGCTTCACCGTCTCCCGCACCTTATCGGGGGCGACCTCGGCTAGGTAGGCGGCGACGGCAACCCCCACCGGTACCGAGATGGCGGTGGCCACCAGCGTTACCCAGAGCGTGGAGACGAAGAAAGGCATGATGCCGAAGGTGGGCGGGTCGGAGACGGGGTACCACTGGGTGCCGAAGAAGAAATCCCAGGGCGGAGTATAAAAGAAGGCGGGCAGCCCCTCTTTTATGAGCAGGGCGATGATGCCCAGAAGGACGATAATCGCCAGCAGGCCGGTCAGAAAGACCCAGCCCTCGATAAACCTTTCACCTAAACGCCACCGCCGTCGGAGGCCCTGGGCAGGGTCAACTCCGGCGGTGGCTCCCCGCTGCAGCATGGGACAAACCATTCCTTTTCTATTTATTTCAATTAGGGTTTCCTATTGTAGCGGCACGTAGCCGACCTCAGTTACCTTGGCCTGACCCTCGTTAGAGAGGCAGTAGTCGATAAAAGCCTTGATGACGCCCGTTGGCTCGCCGTTTGTGTAGAAAAGGAGCGGCCGGGCGATGGGGTAGCTGCCGTCCAAGGCCGTTTCTACGCTGGGCAGGACACCGGGGATGTCAGCCGTCTGCTTGATGGCCAGTGGCTTTACCTCGTCGGTGAGGTAGCCCAGCCCCGGATAGAAGATGGCGTTGGGGTTTTGCGCCACCTCGTCCACTCCCTGCTTGGTCGAGGGTAGGAAAAGCACGTCGGGGCCATATTCAAGGCTAGTGTCTTCGGTGGGCAGGCCCGCCATCTGCACTACGTGCTCCTTGAAGAAGACGTGAGTGCCCGAGTTGGTGTCGCGGGAGACGACCAGGATTTCGGCATCGTTGCCGCCGACCTCGCTCCAGTTGGTTATCTGGTTGGTGTAGATAGCCGAAATCTGGGCTATGGTCAGCTCGGAAACCGGGTTGGAGGGGT
>JASFEJ010000130.1:0-4064 GCA_050124895.1 Dehalococcoidia bacterium | reverse complement strand
ACCGCCGGCGCCATCGGCAACGCCATCTACAAAGCCGTCGGCGTACGCATCAATGATTTGCCCATAACCCCGGAGAAGGTCTTTAAGGCCCTCAGGGAGAAAGAGAAATCGAAGAAGGCTAAATAAATGCTTTGAAGCTTAAAGCGGAGGTTCTTCTATGAGTTATCACTGTCCAGTATGCAATAAGGTTTCGAGCAGCGCCCTTGACCTGGCCCGCCACATGATCGGGCGGGGCGACAAGGTCCACCGGGACTGGATTAACTCCAAGGGCTTTAAATACTCGGAGCTGCTCACCCTGCAGTTTAAGTCATTCGGCGGCGAGGGCTTCAAAGCTCTAGCCGAGATACTGGAGAAAGAGCCCAAGGTAAAGGTAAAGGACTAAAGACCGAACAGCCCTATCGTAACCGCAAAAAGGACCGGTTTTAGCCCAACCATTAAAAAAAGAACAGGGTCGAGGTAATATCCTCGACCCTGTTCTTTTACCCGAAAAACAGGCTATTTCTTGCTTTTGAGCGCCTTGAGAATCTTATCCGGCGTGGCCGGCAGGTCGTAAATGCGAACGCCGATGGCGTTCTCGATGGCGTTCATGATTGAAGGAGAGGTGGGCATAAGGGTGAACTCGCCGACACCGGTGGCTCCCAGCGGCCCGTTCTTACGCGGCGTCTCGATAAGGATTACTTCTTTGTCGAAAGCATCCTTCATGGTGGGGTACTTGTAGGTCACCCAGTCCGTCGTCTCGCCGTGGATATAGTGCTCTCTCAGCGCCATACCCGCCCCCATGTCCATACCACCCTCAATCTGGCAGAGGACGTTTAAGGGATTAATAAGGGTACCCGCGTCAACGACACCCGTCATCTTGAGTATCCTCACCTCACCGCTCTTGGTGTCGACCTCGACCTCGGCCATCTGGACGCCGTGGCAGCGGGAGGCGAAGAACTCGCCCTGGCTCTTCTCATCGTCCATACCCGTATGCGTCAGGTTATGCCGCACCTCGTATTTAGTCGGCTTACCCGCCTTAACCAGGTCGGCGTAGTTCCTGGCTCCGGCCTCCTTCATGGCGTCTTGCAGGGCGCCTATGGCTTTGACCAGGGCATGCCCCGACATAAAGGTCTGCCGGGAACCAGCCGAAAGACCTGAATTGGGCGTCAGCACCGAATCCCGGGTCTGTAGGCGGATTTTCTCCCTGGGGATTTTGGTCAGGTGGCAGGCAATCTGGGTCAGCATAGCGTCGTTACCCTCCCCGGGGTCAGCCACCGAAGCGTAGATGGTCAGGCCGTTGTCTTCGTTAAGCTCGACGGCGGCATCGGATTTATCCATGGCCTCGCCGATGCCGAAGCTCGATGCCGCCAACCCCACCCCCCGCCGCAGGTTACCGGACTTAAAGGCGGCAGCTTCCTTAAGCGCCTTTTCGTATATGGGCTTGACCTTCTTCAGACAACCCTCTATGGCCCATTCCTCCATGACATGCCCGCTGGAGGTCGAGTGGCCGGGCTCTCCGGGTTTGATGAGGTTGAGCTGCCGGAAGGCGATGGGGTCCATGCCCACCTTAGCCGCCAACAGGTTCATGGCCGACTCCAGGGCATAGTTAACCTGAGGCGGCCCCGCCCCTCTGGCGGCGCCTCCCCAGACGTTGTTAGTATAGACCAGCTTGGTCTCGGCATTAACGTTCGGTATGTTGTAGGCGCCGCTGAGCATGCCCGCGACGCGGAGGGCGATAACTATCGCCGCCGAAGAGAAGGCGCCCTTGTCCACAGTGGCGAATATCTCGTATCCGGTGAGCTTGCCCTTATCATCAGCACCCAGGCGGACTTTCATACTGAAGGGATGCCGCTTGCTGGTCATCTGCATGGACTCGGTGGTGCCTGGGATGTAACGCGCCGGTCTCTTGAAGTGTAAAGCGGCGGCGGCGGCTATCTGCTCCGAGTTCAGGTCAACCTTTATACCAAACTGCCCACCGGTAAAGGCTTCCTGATAGCGGACGGTCCCGCAACCTAGAGCTTCTTGAATCAAATTAGCGTGGTCGTGAATGCGCAATGAACGCCCCACCACCACCAGCTGCTCGTCCTTACCCTCCCCTTCCAGGTAGGCAACACTGGCCTCGGGTTCCAGAGGCGCCTGGTGAACTCGCTGTGTATTGAACTCCTCCTCAACAACGAAGGCCGAAGCAGCCAGCGCTTTCTGGGCGTCGCCCTTTATCTGCTTCCTCACCATGCAGATGTTGCCCGTTCCCGGCTGCACCTCAGGGGCGCCTTTGGCCAGCGCCTCCTTAATGTTAGCCACTCGGGGCAAGACCTCGTATTCTACCTTGACCGCTTCCGCAGCGGCTAAGGCTTCTTTGCGGCTCTCGGCGGCGACGATAGCGATATGCGCCCCCAACAGGGGAAGAACGTCACCGACGTCGAAGAGCAGCTTTTTATCCTTGCCTAAAGCATTAGTGCCCTTGATATCCTTAGCCATCATGATACCAACGACACCGGGCATCTTTTCCGCTTTGGCGGTGTCGAGTTTCTTCAGGCGGGCGTTATGGTGGGGGCTGGCCACCACGGCCAACTCCAGCGCCCCCGGCAGAACGATGTCGCCGGCGAAAGGCGCCAGCCCGCAGGCTTTAAGCATAGACCAGGGACGGGGGTGAGAAACACCAATCTGCTTGCCCTTGGGGTCAGGCCTCACCTTGTCCGGGGTCGTTTCGCCGCGCAGGAAACGGGCGGCCAGCTCGACGGCCTCGACAATCTTGCCGTAGCCAGTGCAGCGGCAGAGGTGATTGCGCAAGGCAATCTTGATTTCATCGCGGGTAGGCTTCGGGTTCTTGTCCAGCAGGACCTTGGTAGCCATAATCAAACCCGGTGTGCAAAAGCCGCACTGAATCGCTCCTGACAGGACATAGGCTTCCTGTATCAGATGGGGATTGTCGGGGGTACCCAACCCCTCCACGGTGATGACCTCAGCGCCGTCAAGATTGGCTACCTTGGTCAGGCAGGATAACACCGTCTTGCCGTTGACGATAACAGTACAAGCCCCGCACTGCCCCTTGCGGTCGCACCCCTGCTTGGTGCCGGTGAGTTTCAAGTCCTCCCGGAGCAGGTCGATGAGCACCATGTCCTCCTCGACAGCCAACCTGCGCTCTGCTCCATTGATTTTTAAAGTAAGGCTTTTCAACTTTACCCTCCTTATGAAATCTTTATGACCGCCAGCCCAACGTAGAGTTAAGCCAGGGTAATCTCCAAAATAATTAAGCGCTTTGACGTGATTCCTTAAGCAAAGACTAGTTTACCGCAACCAGGATTAGGGAGTCAATCCTATTCAGGCAAGGAAAGCGGTCAATTTATCCTATAGTTTCCAGAAGCTGCCCAGCTGGTCAAAGTCAACCAACCCGCTCTCGGCTACGTTCTCAATCTCAATACCGGCCTCAACCGCCGCCGCCACCGGGTTAAGCCCGCCCAGCTGGACGGCACCGACCCGGTTCAAAGCCACCGGAATCTGGCAAAGCGGCTGGCTGGTATCGCCCAGGGCGTAGACGCCGTTGATGCCGACCTCCTTGAGCAAAGCCAGCTTTTCCTCCACGGCCCCCCGCGCCTGGGCGGGTATGGTGCGGAAATTGCCCAGAATCTTACCACTACCCGTCCGGGCGGCCTCACCGACGCTGGTCATCCGGGCCCGGATAAACTGCTCCGAGGGGTCGAGGGAGGTGCCGGCGTAGTCGATTATGGCCACGAAGCGCCTCGGCTGCGAATTCCTTACTTCGAGCACGCCGCCGAAGCGGAACTCGCTGGGAATACCGGCTTTGAGCAGCACGCCGTTAATAGCCGCGCCGCAAACGGTGGCGAAGCCGACCTTGCCGTCGGGCACGACCACCGCCCCCAGGTGCTCACCCTCTTCCGCCGTCGCCACCAGCTCGCTGACGCAGATTCCCGCCTTAAAGGTGTCCTTCATGGCGGCCAGCGCCTTCTTAAACTTATCCTTAGCCACGAAAGAGGTGTTTATCGGCAGCTGACCGGTGCGCTTTTCGGGGTCGAAGGTGGTCTGGTAAGCCAGCAGTTCCAGCTTTTCCTTGACGAAACCGAGCT
>JASFEJ010000129.1:0-4093 GCA_050124895.1 Dehalococcoidia bacterium | reverse complement strand
CGACGAATACCTTATCTTCCTCAGGGCGTACAGCACCGAGCCCTGTCTGTCCAAAGAAGACCAGCCCCGCGTCGGGAAGAGGATTTTTACCGGCCCCCTGGCCTTGTTTAGTTTCTCGGCATAGACCTCGGCGGCGGCGGTCAGCTCTTCCCGGTTGTAGCGCGTCTCGATGCGGGCTTCGTCCTGTTTCAGTTTTTTCTCTCTGTAGACGTACTTCTCCGACTGCCTTCGGCTCAGGCTGGCGTTGGTTATATTTATACTGCAGGGGGCAATGACCTGGGGCAGGCCCCTCTCCCCGGCGGCCTCAAGCCTCTTCGGCCCGGCGGCGCGGGTGCCGTGGAAGAGCTCCTCAATGACACCGGCCGGGGCGATATCTATCACCCCATCGAAGAAGCCCTGGACTATCAGTTCCTCCATGGCCCTATCGCCTATTCCCTGGGCGTGAAAAGGATAGACCCGGTAGCCCTTCCCTTCCAGTTGCTGCTTGACCAGTCGGGCGCAGTTGCTCGACCAGCCGAGCTCGGTTATGGCCACCGATTTCTCAAGCAGGCTGGAGATAGTCTCGCCGGAGTCCTCCAGCACGCCGCACATAGCCCCGGCGGCCCGGCCCAGCACGCTCATCGTCAGCTCGTTGAGCCCGGCAAAATCGACCACGCCCTGCATTATCGTCATGTCCATAGTGTCGTATAGGCGGCGCACCTGGGCCGGAATCACGCCCGGGCAGACGATAATCTTGGGTATGCCGAAGGGGAGTAGCTTCATCACCTGGGCCCCGAAGAGGGCCAGGGTGGAGCCGCCGATGGCCATAATTCCGCCGACATTACCTTCGGCGTAGAGCTGCTTGACCTTCTCCGCAGCCCCTCTTTCCATGACCCGGGTCAGCCAGTCCCTGTCTTGGGATGCCCTGATTTCCTCAATGGTGCTGCCGCCTAAACGGGCGATTTCGTTAGGGCCGACATCGGCTTCGAAGAAGGGCTGACCGCCCATGCTGACATCAATGACAATCACCGGGCACTGTTTCAGCTCCAGCTGCCGCTTCAGGAAGAGTATCTCTTCTCCCTTGGTGTCTAGCGTCCCCATGACTATTACCGATTTCTTGCCCAAGCCGCTCTCCTGCCAGTGCCTGTACCCGGAGTGAAGGCTGTTTTCGGGGTAGGGTTTTATTGCCCTACCCCTGCTTTTTATCCGGGGGAACATTGCCCACGTGCTGCAGGCCGCTAGTCTAGGATATAGATGGCACCCTGGGTCGCATCGACCCTTATTCTCATGCCGGTTTTTATCTTTTCGGTGCCTTCGAAACAGTTTACTATGGTCGGCACTTGGTATTCCCGCCCGACGATAGCGGTGTGGCTTAGGGTACCGCCTCTATCGGCGACCACGCCCTTGACCACGCCAAAGATGGGCGTCCAGGCGGGGTTCGTTCCCGGACAGACCAGGATTTCGCCGGGTTGTACTTCGTGCAACTGCTCATAGGTAAAGATAACCCGCGCCTTCCCCTCAGCCACCCCCGGCGCCCCGCATACGCCGTAGATATCGGCCTTTAGTTCTGGCTTTACCTTGGGCATCTCGCCAACGACCAGTTTGATGATAATTACGTCTCCCGACGGGATTAGGTCCTTACCCACGGCTTCATTCATGTCGGCCCTATCGGTGAATACGGGAGGCGTCTCCTTAAACCTCAACCGCTCCCAGTCGGCACGGCGCCGGTTGGCGATGTACTGCAGCTTGTGGAATTCGGGGGCCAGCATCACCTGCTCGATTTCATCGGGGTTGAGAAAGAGGGTGTCGTCGGGCCTATCAATGGTTCCGGCTTTTACCAGTCTGCGGCCTATCCCCAAAAGCCCACGGCGTATCAGGGCATGACTGTAGAGTTCGCAGTAAAGGTCGTGCTCCTCACTATAGGAGCCGGCCTTCCCGCCCAGGTTTATCAGCGCCCGGAACCATTCCCTTTCTTCCTCAGCTACCTTCTGCAAGAGCTCTGTGATGGCTTTTTCTCTTCCCTTAACTAATTCGGCCCTTACCTTATCAAGGTCGAAATCGGCGCCTTTGCCGACAAAGGTCTGAATGACAGAGATAGCGGCCGAGGGCTCCTCAAGCCAGTACGGCTCATCAAAGTCCATCATGCGCACCATCCGCCACCCTTCCACCTGCAGAAATTCATAAAAATCTTGCTTCCACTTTCTGCCGGCATCGCTCTCCTCCAGCTTGGTCAGGACATCCCCGGCCTTATTGTCATTAAACAGGTCAGCCAGCCCCGCCTTGACCGCAGCCCGAGCGAACTGGCTCATCTGCTTGTCCACCTGAAACACTTTATTGTCGAAGCCCCGGAACATGTTCTGAAACTCGGGACTCTCGGAGGTGAGCCCAAAGCGCGCCACCTGCTCTTCAATTAAGGCCAAGGCGCTCATGGAAGTATACATTCCCAGAAAGTGGATCTCCCACATTCGGCGGTAGGTACTGATCATGTCCCATAGGTGATGGAGGAGGTCAATATTGGTGGCTTTCTCCAGGTCGAGGGACTTCAGGTGGTCATATAGGCCCAACAACTCTTGCTTATAGCCTGCCCATAGCCCGTCGAAGTCCTCGATCCAGGGGACCAGGGCTTCTTTGAATTTGGTGGCGCGTTTCTCTACCTCTTTCTTATCCTGGATGATATGCATGGCCACATAGGTCGAGCCTTCCTTGATTTTTTGAGACCAGCCTTTACAGGTCGGTATGTTCAGCGTCTCGGAGGCATACTGAGAGCCAACGGGGTTGGCCCGGCCGTAAAACCAGCTGTACATCGGGGTCAAACGGGGCACACTATGCACGCCGTCATGGAAATAAGAATGCATCTCAGGCACGTCAATCTTCTCATCAAAATCGTAGCCCGGCACCGCATCCCACAGTCTCACCCTTCCCGTTGTCTCTTCTGTCATATCTCCCTCCTTTTTTCAGGCAGAGCTGAAAATTTCTTAAGGCCTAAAAGCCTCGAAACTTTTTCGCCATCAGGTCAGCGATATGATTGGCCGCCGAGTCAACCTTCTTGGCGGCGACCTTAGCCGGACGGGTCTGAACCCAAAAAATGTTCTGGGGAAAGTCTATATCCTGGTCAACGGCCCACTCCATGTCCTGAGGGGATTTCAGGGTCTCCTCCACCGATTTGGCCACCCTGGCTATTTCAACAGCCTCTTCATCAAGGATGCAGGGTATACCCCGCTTCTCGGCGGGGACATCAAACCAATCAGCCCCCGTTTCTGTGTAAAAGACGCCCCTCATTTTATTGCCCGTATGTTTGGCGGCAATCTCTAAAGTGTTCTTGTCCACCTGGAAGGTGTCAACACTCTCAACCCCGCTGACCACGCCCTCCCCCAGGCCCCAATTGGCTTCGATGGTAATCTTAGAGGCGTCACCATCAACCGGGTTTACCGTAAAAGCGATGCCGGCGGCACGGGCATTGACCATTTTAGGCACGGCCACCCCCAGCTCATCCCCGAGGATAGGCAACTCTCTATTGGCGCGAAAGGCAATAGCGCGCGGCGTGAAGGCGCTGGCCCAGACCTTTTTTATCTTGGCCAGCAGCTCCTCAATCCCGCGCACATTAAGATAGGTCTCAAACATACCCGGCCGGCTTTCCGTTCCGGCCGAGCGAACGGAAACGGCCACGTTTTCGGTTCCTGTCTTATGGCAAAGCTCCGCATAATAAGAAGCTATGCCCTGCCTAGCCGAGGGCAGCATTTCCTTCTCTTCAATCAGGCTGCGGAGGTGGGCACTCATCTCCTCAAAAACCTGGATTCCGGCACCCTTGACCCCATCAAACCCTCTTATATACGAGGACATTTCAGCCTCGGCACCGGTTTCCTTAATAAACTGCCGATACATATCTATGGGAATGGCAAAACCCGGCGGAACGGCCAGGCCCATTCGGACCATTTCCCCCAGATTGGCACACTTTTTGCCGACAATAGCGTTATGCTCTTTTCCCAGCTCGTCAAACCAATAGATAACAGAATGCATATCCAGGAGTCTTTCCAGCTGCGTTGATACCGACAGTATATAGTAGAGGTTGAGTATAATCAATACCGTGCTTTTACCCGTAACGGGGCATGACCCT
>JASFEJ010000128.1:0-4163 GCA_050124895.1 Dehalococcoidia bacterium | reverse complement strand
GCGCCCAAGCTGGAGCTAAATAAGCTAAAGCCGCCAGAGGAGGAGGAAGAGCCGCGGGAGGAATAAGTGGGTCAGTGAATACCATTCTTTTGGTGGATAAGGACTCGAAAACAGAACTTTCCGAGTCATTGAAAACGGCAATTCTTGAGGTTATTAAGGAAAAAGGCCACAACATTGAAATAATCGAGCTGGGCAGGGATGATGCCTCCCCCTGTCTCGGCTGCTTCTCCTGCGTGACAAAGCACCCCGGAGAATGTGTCAGCAAGGATGCAGTGAATGAGGTAAAGAGGAACGCTCAAAAATACGGGATGACCATTTATATGACCCCGGTTATCTTCGGGCATTTCTCTTCAACAATAAAAAATGCCGTCGATAAGGGCACCGGCAGCCATGAGCTGCAGGTCATTATCGGCTACGGCGGCGATATTGACGATGAGGAGGCAAGCACCTTCATTGACCTTACCCAAAAGCACAGAGGTAGCGCCGATATCGTTCATCCCGGTATGGATAAGCAGGTAGATGTCTATATAACGAGGTCTACAGAGGACAATACCGCCATTTGCCAGGCATTTAAGGGCTACGTTTGAAAATGGGCCAAGCTGTGAAAAATATCTGTTTGATTAACGGTAGCCTCAGGGGTAAGGAGGCTTCATCTCTGGCCTTTTTGGAGGATGTGGACCGTAAACTCCCCGATGGGGAGTATAATAAGGCTTTTCTAACCGTCAGGGCCAGGTTGAAGGGCGGTTATCCTGAAGATATGTTACAAAGCATGGCCGCCGCCGACGCGATTATAATGGTCTTCCCGCTCTTCAGCTACGGACTGCCCGGAGCGCTTATGCGGTTGCTTGAGGATTATTACCGATACGTACGGGCTGGTAATGGCTATAATAAAGGCGCCGGGGTCTATATCATCGTGAACTGCGGCTTTCCCAGGCCGAGAACCATCACCGAAGCCGTCAGGGTAATCAAAAATTTCTGCCGACGTCTCTCCCTCAACTGGAGGTTTGCCATATGCATCGGCAGTGGACCGGTGGTTGTGGCGGTCAAAAAAGTCCCGTTGATGCATATGAAGCTGAAAAGAGCCTATGCCCAGATAGCTTCGGATATTAAGAACGGTGATAGAGCGGCAAAAGAGGATTACTTCATAAAACCCATCCTGCCCGAACCCATCATTCTGATGATTAAGAATCAGTTCGAGAAGAAAATGCGTTTGGCTGATGAGAAATCGAAGAATGAGAGAGGGTCTTCATGAGGCATAAATGGTGGAGATAGGGGGATTCGAACACCGGTTGGGTGGCGGGAATAGGGGTAGGTGACTAGAATCCAGGTGGTAGAGTGGTGGAGATAGGGGGATTCGAACCCCCGACCTCTGCCATGCGAAGGCAGCGCTCTCCCAATTGAGCTATATCCCCACCTACGACCAGAATTATAACATATTTTGCCCCTCCACCCTACCTTGTTTAGCGTAAGTATTGTCGTCCCACCCTACCCACCCAACAGAAGTCTTTCAAAGGGGGGCAAAGCCCCCCTTGAGAGCCCCCCAGAAGGGGGTTGGGGTGGCGTATCACAGAAGGAATTCTAGAGGGAGAATCCCCTCTAAGGGTGGGTAGGGCGGGTCATAGCAACGTTCGATAACAAAGGTAGGGTAGGGCTATTGCCCCTAAATCCCCTCTTTCTTGTCAGCCATCACCATTGTTGTTATACTAACACTTGCCATGGAATACGAGACCGTTATCGGGCTGGAGGTACACGCTCAGCTGCTGACCAAGAGTAAGATGTTCTGCCGCTGCAGCACCGATTACACCAACGCTCCGCCCAACAGCCACGTCTGCCCGGTCTGTCTGGGCATGCCCGGCGTGCTGCCCACCATCAACCAGCAGGCGGTGGAGTTCACCGTGATGACGGCTTTGGCCCTGCACTGCACCATCTCCGATTACACTAAGTTCGACCGCAAGAACTACCCCTACCCCGACCTGATGAAGGGCTACCAGATTTCCCAGTACGACGCCCCCTTCGGCGTTAACGGCTGGCTGCTCATCGACGTTGACGGTAAAGAGAAAAAAGCGGGCATCACCCGCGTCCACCTCGAGGAGGATGTGGCCAAGCTTTTGCACCGCGCCATACCCGGCGAGGGCTCTTACAGCCTGGTGGATGTCAACCGCTCCGGGGTGCCCCTGATGGAGATTGTCGGCGAGCCCGACCTATGCTCTCCCGAGGAAGCCCGCGACTATCTGATAAAGCTGCGCAGCATACTGCGCTACCTGGGCGTTTCCACGGGGAACATGGAGGAGGGGAGCTTCCGCTGCGACGCCAACATCAGCATCCGCCCTGAAGGCAGCCCCGAGACGCTGGCCAAGGTCGAGGTTAAGAATATGAACAGCTTCAAGGCGGTTTACCGCGCCCTGAGCTACGAAGAAGAGAGGCAGCGCAAGGTGGCGGCGGCGGGCAAAAAGCTCTTCCAGGAGACGAGGGGCTGGGTGGAGGATAAAGGGGTGACCGTTTCACAGCGCTCCAAGGAATACGCCCACGACTACCGCTATTTCCCCGAGCCCGACCTGGCGCCGCTGGTGCTGGACCGGACCTGGGTGGAAGAAGTAGAAGCCAAGCTGCCCGAGCTGCCCGAGGAGAGGCGTGACCGCTTTGTCGCCGAATACGAGTTGCCCCTCTATGACGCCAAGCTGCTCACCGCTTCCCGCGATATGGCCGACTACTTCGAGGCATGCCTGAAGACCCTTCATGCGGCGCCTAAAGATATAAGCCACTGGCTTTTGGGCGAGGTGAGCCGTATAATAAACGAGAGCGCTATCGACATCACCGAGTTCGCTGAGAAGGTCAGCCCGGAACGACTGGTCGGGTTGGCCAATTCGAGCGCGGAGGAGAAGATTAGCACGGCCACGGCCAAGTCGGTGCTGGCGCAGATGTACCAGAGCGGTAAGAGCGCCGACGACATTATCAAGGCGCAGGGCTTAAGCCAGATAAGCGATGCCGGCGCCATTGAGACGGAGATTGCCCGCGTCATCAAAGAAAACGCCCCGGCCGTCGCCGACTATAAGGCGGGCAAAAAGCAATCGTTGAAGTTCCTGGTGGGGCAGGTGATGCGGGCTACCAAAGGGCGCGCCAACCCCGCCGTGGTCAACGAGTTGATGGAGAAGAAGTTAGAGGAAGGATAAGCATGGATACTTATTTCAATATAGCTCAGATTATACTATCCACCGCCCTGATAATAGCCATCCTGCTTCAGGTCAAGGGTGGGGGTCTGGGGGGTATCTTCGGCCAGGCCGACACCGTCTACCGCACCAAGCGGGGCGTGGAGAAGACGCTTTTTCAGCTGACCGTCGGCCTGGTGGTCCTCTTTATCATTATCTCTATAGTAGCCCTGAAAGTGCTTTAGCGAGGATAGGATGAAACTTAAGGTATGGTTCGCCGAGACCAGGCCCCAGTTCCTGCTGCTTTCCGTAGTGCTCGCCTTTCTGGGCTCCAGCATAGCCTGGTATGACAGCCTGAGCACTACCCGCTTCAGCTTCCACTGGGGTCACGCCCCACTCGCTTTCCTGGGGCTGCTGCTCTGCCACATCAGTGTCAACGTACTCAACGACTACTTCGACTATAAGAGCGGCATCGACCTCAAGACCAAGCGCACCCCTTTCAGCGGGGGCAGCGGCATTTTGCCCGCCGCCCAGATGAAGCCGACACACGTCCTCTGGCTGGGGATTGGCTCGCTGATTCTGGCGGTGCCCATCGGCGTATATTTCGTTATCGTTACCGGCTGGGCCTTGCTGCCGATACTGCTGGTGGCGGCCTTTTGCACCGTGCTCTATACCCCGCTGCTCACCCGCATGGGCTGGCCGGAGTGGGCGCCGGGGGTGGGCATGGGCTTTCTGCCCGTGGTGGGCATGTATTTTATCCAGTCCGGCTTCTATAACGCCCACATCTTTATCGCCGCCATGCCCTCGGGCATTCTGGTGCATAACCTGTTGCTCCTAAACGAGTTCCCCGATATTCCCGCTGACCGGGAAGCGGGCCGCCGCACGCTGCCCATAACCCTGGGCAAACAGGGTGCCTGGCTGATATATTCCGCCCTGACCATTATCGTCTATCTCTGGATAGCCTACTGGGTGGCGGTAGGGGCCATGCCCGTCTTCAGCTTAATCGCCCTGCTCACC
>JASFEJ010000127.1:0-4174 GCA_050124895.1 Dehalococcoidia bacterium | reverse complement strand
GTCACCGTCTTCGAAGCCCTGCCCGTGGTCGGGGGCATGATGCGGGTGGGCATACCCCGACACCGCTTACCATTAGAGGTGCTGGATAGAGAGATTGAAGAGATAAAGGGCGCCGGCATCACCATAAAGACTGATACCAAAATCGAATCGGTGGCTAAACTTTTTGATGATGGTTATAAGGCGGTATTAGTCGCCGTCGGCGCCCACCTGGGACAGAAACTGCCTATCCACGGTGCTGACCTCGAAGGTATTTTGATTAACACCGATTTTTTGAGAGACGTTAGCCTGGGTAAAGAGGTCAAGGTAGGAGAGAAGGTAGTGGTATTGGGCGGGGGCAACGTCGCCTTTGACTGCGCCCGCACCGCGCTGCGGCTGGGGGCTAAGGACGTCCACATCGCCTGCCTGGAGGACGCCGAGAAAATGCTAGCCACTCCCGATGAGTGCGGCTGGGGCGGCGAAGAAGGCATCACCGTCCATAACTCCCAGACATTTACCAAAATCTTAGGTGAAAACGGAAAAGTCAGCGGCGTCGAGTGCCTCGATGTGAAGAGCTTCGGTTTCGACAAAGAGGGCAAGTTAAACGTGGAGACTGTTCCTGGCTCCGAGCACGTCCTGCCCGCCGATACTATTATCTTTGCTATCGGACAGTTACCCGAATTAAAGCTTACCGAGGGAGTCGGTGAAATCAAGACCACCCAGAAACGTACGCTTGAGGTCAACGAGGAGACGATGGCCACCGGCCAGGCGAGCGTCTTCGCCGCCGGCGACGCCGTGACCGGCACCACCTCGGTTATCGAGGCTATCGCTGCCGGGCGCAAAGCCGCCAGCTCTATCGACAAATACCTGGGCGGCCAGGGCGATATCGAGGAAACACTGCTTGAGCCCGAAGCCCCCAACCCCCACCTGGGACGCGAGGAGAGCTTCGCCGATGAAAAGAGAATTACCGTGCCCTGCCTACCCCTCCAGAAGCGCTTAGAGAGCTTCGACACTGTTGAGCTGGGCTTGGGCAAAGAGGAAGCGACTAACGAGGCCGGGCGCTGCCTGCGCTGCGACCTCAGGCTTACCTTCCACAAGCCGACACTGGCGCCCAAGGAGGAGCTCTGGGTAGAGCTTTCCGCCGAAAACATAAGCCAGTGCCCCGAAAAAGAAGGTGTCTACCAGCTTTTGGATAAGGACAAGAACGTTATTTATATCAAAGGCGCCACCAACCTGCGCCAAGCGCTGGAAGAGCAGCTACAGAGCAACGCCAAGGCCGCTTTCTTCCTGCACGAAGCCGAGCCGATGTACACCAAGCGCGAGAGCGAGCTTTTGCAGCAGTATATGGCCCAGCACGGCCAGATGCCCGAGGGCAACCGCGAGCTCGACGACCTCTTTTAACGTCTACCGCACTAAAATCCACTCTCTTTAGCTACGCCCCGCCACTATGCTATACTGGGGCTATGGGCACCAGTCTTTCCGCGTCTATTCAAGAACAGGTCGAAAAGGGCGTTGCCATCCTTAAAAAGGGAGGCGTCGTCGCCTTCCCCACCGATACCGTCTACGGGCTTGGGGCCAGCATGGCTATAGATTCGGCAGTAGAGAGTGTCTATCGCATCAAAGAACGCCCGCGTAATATGGCCTTACCACTGCTTCTGGCCGACATTTCCCAGCTTGATAAAATCGCTATCTCGATACCACCGTCAGCCCGATTACTGGCCGACAAATTCTGGCCGGGCCCGCTGACGCTGGTGCTCCTAAAGTCAAATGCCGTTTCCGATATCGTCAGCCGCGATAAGACCATCGCCGTGCGTATCCCCGACCACCCCATACCCACCGCCCTGGCGCGAGGAATAGGTACCGCCATTATCGGCACCAGCGCCAATTTGAGCGGGCAGCCCAGCGCCCTGACGACGGCGGAGGCGCGAAGTCAGCTTGGAGCCAACGTAGACCTGATTATCGATGGCGACTGTCCCGGGGGCATGGAATCCACCGTCATCGATTTGAGCGGGGAGACACCCGTTATTTTGCGGGAAGGCGCCCTATCTACAGCAAAACTTAGGCAAATATGCCCCGAAATTACCGTCAAAGAGGGAGGCTGAGATGCGTATTGCCATCGGCAACGACCACAAGGGACTGGAGCTAAAGCAGTCTATCATACAACTGCTGGCCGAGAGCGGACACAGCTACGAGGACTTCGGCTCTCACACCACCGACTCGGTAGACTACCCCGATTACGCCCGTGATGTGGCCGAGGCGGTGGCCAGGGGTGATTTCGATTACGGCATCTTAGTCTGCGACACCGGCATCGGCATGAGCATCGCCGCCAACAAGGTCAAGGGGATAAGAGCCGCCCTCTGTCACGACGCCTTCAGCGCCGGCCGCGCCCGCCAGCACAACGACGCCAATATACTCTGCCTGGGCACGAATGGCACCCCGCAAACGGTGGCCGAAACCGTGGAAAGCTTCCTCGGCGCCGAGTTCGAAGGGGGGCGGCACCAGCGACGACTGGACAAGATAAGGGCCATAGAGGCCAGCCAATAGCCTTAGCCTTGACATTTGCCTAGCAACTGTGCTACGTTATCTGCACGATGAATATTGAGCTTGTTATTCTGGTTATGCATACGTAATCCGGCCAGTGGGTCGTGTCTTACTGGAATTAAGGGCCGTCCCCACGGGACGGCCTTTTTTATAAACAGAAAAATCGACTAGCGAAGGGGCAAAAAAATGAAAAGCGATACCGTCAAACGAGGTGTGGAGCGTGCCGGGCACCGCGCCCTGCTGCACGCCCTGGGCTGGAAACGGACTGACCTTGATAAGCCTCTCATCGGTATCGTCAACAGCTTCAACGAGATTGTCCCCGGGCATATCCATCTGCCCCGTATCGCCCAGGCGGCTAAGGCCGGTGTCTGGAGCGGCGGCGGCGTCCCCTTCGAGGTGAATACCATCGCCGTCTGCGACGGCATCGCCATGAACCACCCGGGCATGAAATACAGCCTGCCCAGCCGCGAGCTCATCGCCGATTCCGTGGAGACGGCCGTCGAGGCCCACGCCTTCGACGCCCTGGTCTTCATACCTAACTGCGACAAGATAATCCCCGGCATGCTCATGGCGGCGATGAGGCTGAACCTGCCCTCTATATTCGTCAGCGGCGGCCCCATGCTGGCCGGCCGGCGTGATGTCGACGGCAAGGTAGCCAAGATTGACCTCAACGACATCTTCGAGGGAGTAGGTCGAGTGACTGCGGGCACCATGAAACCGGAAGAGCTTGAAGAGCTGGAAGAGATTGCCTGTCCCGGCTGCGGCAGCTGCTCGGGCATGTTCACCGCCAACACCATGAACTGCCTCACCGAAGCTTTAGGCATGGGCTTGCCCGGCAACGGCACCATACCCGCCATCGACGCCCGCCGGATACAGCTGGCCCAGAAAGCGGGGGAGCAGCTGATGAGGCTATGGGAAGATAACGTCAGGCCCCGTGATATCGTCACCGAAGAGGCCTTTCGGAACGCATTCAGCGTCGATATGGCGCTGGGCGGCAGTACCAACTCCGTCCTGCACCTGATGGCTATAGCCCACGAGGCCGGTGTCGAGTTCCCGCTGTCAACGGTAAACGAGATAAGCCAGCGCACCCCCCACCTGGCCAAGCTGAGGCCGAGCGGGGGCTACCATATCGAGGACCTGGACAGGGCCGGCGGCATACCCGCCGTAATGAAGGAACTGGAAAAGCTATTGCACACAAAGGCCAAGACGGTAACGGGGAAAACGGTGGCCGGCGTTATCGCCGAAAGCCGCAATAACGATAAAGAGGTTATTCGCCCGTTTGCCCAGCCCCACTCCCCTATCGGCGGCATCGCCGTCCTCTTCGGCAACCTGGCGCCGGAGGGCGCCGTGGTCAAGAGAGCGGCCGTGGCCGAGGAGATGATGTTCCACCAGGGAAAAGCCCGGGTCTTTGATACCGAGGAAGCAGCCACCAAGGCCATCATGGCTAAGAAGATAAAGTCGGGCGAGGTAATCGTCATCCGCTACGAGGGGCCCAAAGGAGGCCCGGGGATGAGGGAAATGCTTACCCCAACGTCAATATTAAGCGGCATGGGCCTGGATAAAGAGGTCGCCCTGATTACCGACGGGCGTTTCTCCGGGGCGACGCGGGGGGCGGCTATCGGCCATGTTTCCCCCGAAGCCGCCAGCCGTGGCCCCA
>JASFEJ010000126.1:0-4192 GCA_050124895.1 Dehalococcoidia bacterium | reverse complement strand
CAGGGCGCTGCTCTTGGGGCCGTTATCGGCTTTCTTATCCCCTTAAGCGGTTCTGCCTGGAGCCTGAATATCGTGCCCGTCTTCGCCTTCGTGGGCGGGCTGGGCGCCGTTTTCCTGGTCTATTCCCTGGGTAAGGTGGGCAAGACCCTGCCCATGACCACCCTTATCCTGGCCGGTGTCGCCCTGGGGGCTTTTCTGACCGCCATCACCTCTTACCTATTGATAACCAGCGGCGAATCGCTGCACGGCTTATACGCCTGGCTGATGGGAGGCTTCTCCTCCCCTAGGTGGAGCCAGGTCTGGGTAGCCCTGCCGTTTGTCACGGCGGGGGCGCTTTTTATCTGTCTCTACGGGCGCCCACTCAACGTGATGCAGTTCGATGAAGAGCAGGCGCAGCAGCTGGGCATCGACGTCGAGAAAACCAAGCGAGTACTGCTGGTGGCGGCGACCTTGATTACCGCCGCCGCCGTCAGCTTCGGCGGCATTATCGGCTTTGTCGGCATCATCATCCCGCACGCCGTGCGCCTTATCTGGGGGCCGGACTTCCGTTTCCTGCTGCCGCTGTCCATCGTCTGCGGCGCTATCTTCCTTATTATCGCCGACCTTCTGGCGCGGACGCTGATGTCGCCCATGGAGATACCTCTGGGGATAGTCACCGCCTTCTTCGGTGCTCCCTTCTTCTTATATCTGCTGAGGAGGAAGAAAAGGGCCATTTTTTAGGGGGCGATTATGGATAAACTGCGATTGGAAAAGGTAACGCTCGCCTACGGCGAGAGGGTGGTGCTCAATGCCATCAGCTTCGGGGTGGGGACGGGGGAATTGCTCGGTATTGTCGGCCCCAACGGCTGCGGCAAGTCCACCTTGATAAAGGGCATCACCAAGGTAATGCCCTTGAAGGGAGGACGCGTTTACATCGACGAAAAATCGGTAGCGGCCATGCCTCAGGGCGAGCTGGCGCGCCTGGTCGCCGTCGTCCCACAGCACACCTTGCTGCCGGAGGCCTTCACCGCCTTCGAGGTGGTGATCATGGGGCGTACCCCCCACCTCGGCTTCCTCCGCTACGAGGGCAAAAAGGATGTCGATACGGCCATAGAGGCGATGAAGCTAACCGATAGCTGGCACCTGGCGATGCGGCGGGTGGGCGAGCTTTCCGGTGGGGAAAAGCAGCGGCTGACCATAGCCCGCGCCCTTACTCAGCAGCCGCAGGTAATACTGCTCGACGAGCCGACTTCCCATCTGGATATAAACTACCAGATAGAGACGCTGGAGCTTATCTCCTCACTCTGCCGCCAGGAGGGGCTGGCCGTTTTGGCCGCCTTGCACGACCTCAACCTGGCCGCCCAGTACTGCGACCGCATCATTATGCTCAATGGGGGTGGAGTATACGCTCAAGGCAGACCCGCCGACGTGGTCACCCCGGATAACGTCAAGCAGGTCTACGGCGCCGACGTTTGCATCTCTCCCCACCCCGTCAACCAGCTGCCGGTGACGCTGATTACAGCCGGCAACAATCAAAAGGGGACCAGCCGTAATGCCGAAACTAAATAGCCAGCCTAGGGAACCGGGAGGTGAAAAAATGCCAGCGGCAACGAAGGACTCAATTGGCAAGGGCTATATTCAGGTCTATACCGGAAACTGTAAAGGGAAAACGACGGCCACCCTCGGCCTGGCCTTCCGGGCCATGGGCTATGGCCTGAAGACCTATATCGGCCAGTTTATGAAGAGCCAGCCCTACGGGGAGGTCAGAGCCGCCCAGATGGTGGCCCCCTTCATTACTATCGAGCAGTACGGCAAAAACGGGCTGATTCACGTCAAGCCCTCGCCCGACAAAAAGGATGTTAACGCCGCCCAGAGCGGCCTGGCCAGGGCGAGCGAGCGGCTCCTTTCAGGCGATTATAACATCGTCGTTCTGGACGAGATTTTCACCGCCGGCTACTTCCGGCTTATCAAGGTAGAGGATATCCTCTGCCTGATGGCCGATAAGCCGTTCGGCGTGGAGCTGATACTGACCGGCCGCTACGCGCCGCCGGAGGTAGTCGAAGCCGCCGACCTGGTGACGGAAATGCTGGAGGTGAAACACTACTTCCAGAAAGGAATCGCCGCCAGAACGGGCATAGAGTACTAACGAGATAGGAGGGGTGGTTGGAGAATTTAATCGTTCTGCCGCTGGCGCTGGCTATCGATCTGGCTATCGGCGAATACCCCCGTCGGCTGCACCCGGTAGTCTGGATGGGCCGGGTTATCTCCTGGCAACTAAGGCTGGCGCAAAGGAAAAAGGCCAAAGCCCGCTTTGTTTACGGAACGTTTATCGTGCTCCTGACGATAGCCCTGTTTAGTGTTCCCATATATTTCTTACTCCTCTACCTCAGGGGCGTCTCAACGATAGCCTACGTGGTCTTGGCGGCCTTCTGGCTCAAATCGGCCTTCTCGCTGAGAGGGTTGTACCAGGCCGCCAAGAAGGTGAAAAACCTGCTGACTGGGAGAAAAATGAAAGAAGCCAGAAGAGAAACAGGCTACTTGGTGAGCCGAGATACCAAAAATCTTGACAGGCGGGCGTTGACCTCGGCGGTGGTCGAGATGACCGCCGAGAGCTTTAACGACGCCATAGTGGCGCCGCTCTTCTACTGGCTGCTGCTGGGCGTCCCCGGGGCTATCGCCTACCGCGTGGTCAACACCTTCGACTCCAGAATCGGTTATCGCGGCCAATACGAATATCTGGGCAAGTTCGCCGCCCGCCTCGACGACGTTCTGAACTTCATACCGGCCCGTATCTCGGCGCTCATTTTGGTGGCGGTGGCTTACCTGAAAAGAATCGATAGAGCTGGAGCCTGGCGGGTCATGCGCCGTGACCATGCTAAAACCGAAAGCCCCAACGCCGGCTGGACGATGGCGGCGGTGGCGGGGGCGCTGGGGGTGCGGCTGGAAAAAGCGGGGTGCTACCAGCTGGGTAACGCCGCCAGACCTCTGGTTCTATCATCGATAACGGCGGCTTCGGGGCTGGTGGCGCTGTCGTCGCTGCTCTGGTTTGCCGTTTGCCTTGGTATCACAGGAGTACGTTATGCCGTTAGCGCCTAGAGAGGCCATCGCCAGGCTAAAGCCAAGCCCGCACGGCGGGCCCGACTACGCCGAGCTGGAGAGGCTGGGGCTCTCCCCCGACGAGGTAATCGACTTCAGCGTCAGCCTTAACCCCAACGGGGCGCCGCCCGGCATCAGACCTCTGGTCAAGGGCAGCCGGCTGTCAGGCTACCCCGACCCGCAGTCTATCAATCTCAGGCGCGCTATTTCCCGTAAAACGGGGTTAGCCATAGAGAATATTATCGCCGGCAACGGCTCGACCGAGCTGATTCGTTTAGTTGCCGCCGCCTATATCGATAGGGGGGATAAAGCCTTGATTATCGAGCCGACCTATGGCGAATACCGCACCGCCAGTGAGGTTGCCGGCGCCGAGGTGGTCACTCAAAAACTTTCGGCGGCGGACGACTTCAAACCGGATGTTAGCCGAACCATAGATATAGTAAAAAGTGCCAAGCCCAGGCTCGTCTTTGTTTGCAACCCCAACAACCCCACGGGCGCTTACCTCAGCCGCCAACGCTTCGAGAAAATATTCAAGGCGGCCGGCGACTCTCTGGTCGTCCTGGACGAGGCCTTCGTCTCTTTCGTCAGCCGCCATCAGTCGTTTCTGAGGTTTATCGAAAGGGGTAACCTGCTCATCGTGCGCTCCATGACCAAGGACTACGGCCTGGCCGGGCTTCGTTTGGGTTACGCCGTCGCCAGCGCCGAAATCATCGCCACGCTGGAGCGCGTCCGCCCGCCCTGGAGCGTCAATGTGGTGGCGCAGCACGCCGGCATCGCCGCCCTGAGTCAGAACAGCCATCTGCAAAGGGGCCGGAAGCTGGCCCGCGACGGTAAGAAATACCTGGTCGAAGAACTAAGCAAGCTGAGCTTCCGCTGCCTGCCGTCAAGGGCCAATTTCTTCCTGGTGGAAGTCGGCAAAGCCTCCGAACTCAGAAAGCGGCTGCTGACCAAGGGCATCCTGGTGCGCGACGGCACCTCATTCGGCCTGCCAGGGCACATCCGCATCGCCCCCAAATCGATGAAGGAGAACCGCCGGCTAATCAGCACTTGGAAAGAGATTACCAAGGCTAACGGAAAGGAGTAACCATGCCCCACTCGCTGTCAAGTATTTTAGACC
>JASFEJ010000125.1:0-4194 GCA_050124895.1 Dehalococcoidia bacterium | reverse complement strand
AATCTCCAATTCCCGTCCTTGTTCCCCCGCCCGTCCTCTGCACCGATAACGCGGCCATGATTGCCGCCTGCGGCTACTATCGCCTCCAGGCGGGCAAGACGAACGGGCTTGACCTCGATGTTACCCCTGGGCTTAAATTGAGTTAATCCAAGGGTGCCTTAGCAAGAAAAGGGCTATTATATACCTGTAAATCTCTGTAAATGGATAAGGCCAGCTCTAAATATCCATAAACCAAGTTGAAAGTTTTGCCCAGTTGGGTTATGATAAGTCGTTAGCACTCTCCCCTCGAGAGTGCTAAAATAAGAGAAGTAATCGAACTAGAACAAGGAGGATTAGCATGGCGGTTAAGCTGCAACCGTTAGGCGACCGAGTGGTGGTTAAGCCTATGGAAGGCGAAGAGGTGACCAAGGGGGGCATCATCCTCCCCGATACTGCCAAGGAGAAGCCACAGGAAGGCAAGGTAATGGCGGTTGGTCCGGGCCGGTTATCTGAGGACGGCAAGAGGATAGCCATGGAGGTAAAGGTGGGCGACGTGGTGCTCTACGTCAAATACGGCGGCACCGAGGTCAAGATTGACGGTGAGGAACTGATGATACTGAGCGAGAGAGACATTTTAGCCAAGAAGGCTAGCAGGAAGTAAGGAGGCAAAATGGCTAAACAGATTGTATTTGACGACGAAGTCAGACACGCTATAAAGAAGGGGATAGACACCCTGGCCGACGCGGTCAAGGTGACTTTAGGGCCCAAGGGTCATTGTGTGGCGCTGGACAAGAAATGGGGGGCGCCGTCGGTCATTGATGACGGGGTCACCATTGCCAAGGATATTGAGCTCCCCGACCCCTTCGAGAACATGGGCGTCCAGCTGGTCAAGGAGGCGGCCACCAAGACCAACGATGCCTGCGGCGATGGCACCACCACCTCCACGGTGTTGGCTCACGCCATCATCAGTGAAGGCTTTAAGAATGTAGCCGCTGGCGCCGAGCCTATTTCACTCAAAAGAGGCATCGAGCAAGCGGTCAAAGCCATTGTTGATGAGCTGAAACGGTTATCGGTTGAGGTCAAGGGCAAGGAGCAGATTGCCCAGGTGGGCACTATCACCGCCAAAGACCAGGAAATAGGCAACCTGATTGCTGAGGTAATGGAGAAGGTGGGTAAGGACGGCGTTATCACCGTCGAGGAGTCCAAGGGCATTAAATACGAAACGGACTACGTGGAAGGCATGCAGTTCGACCGCGGTTACATCAGCCCCTATTTCATCACCAACGCCGAGAAAATGGAGACGGAGATAGAAGACCCCTACATTCTCATCACCGACAAGAAAATCTCGGCCATGTCCGACCTGCTGCCGGCCCTGGAGAAGATACTGCAGGTATCCAAGAACCTGCTCATTCTCTCCGAGGACATAGAGGGCGAAGCCCTGGCCACGCTGGTGGTCAACAAGCTGCGGGGCACGCTCAATGTGCTGGCGGTCAAGGCTCCCGGCTTTGGCGACCGGCGCAAGGCGATGCTGGAGGATATTGCCGTCCTCACCGGCGGCAAGGTAATCTCGGAAGAGATCGGGCGCAAGCTGGAATCGGTTACCGTGGAAGACCTGGGCCGCGCCCGCAGGGTAACCTCGGATAAAGACAACACCACCATCGTTGAGGGCAAGGGCTCGGAGGAAGCCATCCAGGCCAGAATCAAGCAGATTAAGGCCCAGATAGAGGAGACAACCTCCGATTTCGACCGCGAGAAGCTACAGGAGAGGCAGGCCAAGCTGGTCGGCGGCGTCGGCGTCATCAAGGTCGGCGCGGCTACCGAGGTCGAGCTTAAAGAGAGGAAGCACCGCGTCGAGGATGCTCTTTCCGCCACCCGAGCGGCGGTGGAAGAGGGTATTCTGCCCGGCGGCGGCGTCGCTCTGCTGCGGGCTACGTCGGTGCTGAAGAAGCTGGCAGCCAGCGACGACGAAAGGACGGGCGTTAACATTATCAGCAAAGCGGTTGAGGAGCCGATTCGCTGGATTGCCGATAATGCTGGTAAGGACGGTTCGGTAATCGTTGACGCGGTGAAGAAGGCCAAGGCCGGCGTCGGCTATGATGCCGAGGCCGATGAGTTCGGTGACATGGTATTAAAGGGTATTATCGACCCGACCAAGGTGGTCAGGTCGGCCCTGGAGAACGCGGCCAGTATCGCCGTCATGGTCCTAATCACCGAGTCGATGGTGGCCGATATACCCGAGAAGGAAAAGGCAATGCCGGGAATGCCACCGGGCGGTATGGGTGGTATGGAAGGGATGATGTAGACCTTCTGAGGAAGGATTAACCAGGAGCCGCAGCTTAAAGGCTGCGGCTCTTTTTTATAGTACCAGGAGTTTGTCCAGCGGCTCGTCGGCCACGGGACCGACTACCGCCAGCCTTACTTTCTCGGAAACCAATAGCTCTCGGGCCAGCTGCTGGATTTCCTCGGCGGTGATGGCGTCGACAATGGCGATTACCTCATCAACGCTTAAGACGCGCCGGGTTAGAATCTCCTGCCCGCCCATCCAGCCGGCAACAGCGCGGCTGTCCTCCATGCGCAGCAGCAGCCGTCCCTTGGACAGCTCCTTGGCCTTGGTCAGCTCGGCCCGGGGTACGGGCTCCTTGAGATGGGCGAGCTGTTCCATGATGGCCTTGACGGCCAGCTGAAGGTTTTTAGGCTCTACACCGGCATAAACGGTAATCGAACCAGTGTCGGCGAAGTGCTCGGCGTAGCTATGTATGTTATAGGCTAGCCCCATCTTATCGCGAATCTCGGTAAAGAGGCGGCTGCTCATGCCCTCTCCCAGGATGACGTTGAGCAGGTCGAGGCTGAAGCGCTTGGGGTGGAGTAGCGGCAGCCCGCTTAAAGCCAGACAGAGGTGGGCCTGCTCGGTCTCTTTGGTTTCAATGCGGAGAGGGCTAAACCCTCGCTCTTTATAGAGGGAATAGCTGGGGTTGGGCTTTGTCTCTTTCCATCCGTCCAGCGCTTTTTCGACGGCAGCTACCATCTCCTGATGCTCTCCGGCACCGGCAATACTGACCACGGTGTTGGCCGGCAGGTATTTCTGCCCCAGATAGTCGACGATCGTCTCCCGGCTGATAGCGGCTACCGATTCCTTGCTGCCGGCGATGTCTCTGCCCAGCGGGTGCTGGGGCCAGAGCAATTCGTCAATGAGCATGTTCACTAGCTGTGCGGGCGAGTCAAGACTCATGTTAATCTCTTCGGTGATGACCTGACGCTCGCGCTCGATGTCGGCCGGGTCGAATCTGGAATTACGCAGTATGTCGGCCAGTACATCCAGGGCCAGGGTAAGGTGGGGTTGGGCTACCTTGCACCAGTAAACGGTCAGCTCCTTGTCGGTGCCGGCGTTGATGATGCCTCCCATCCCCTCGATGGCCTCGGAGATTTGGCGGGCGCTGGTGCGTTTAGGTGTGCCCCGGAAGCAGAGGTGCTCGATGAAGTGGGATACCCCAGCCTGTGCCTCGCTCTCGTACCTGGAGCCGACGCCGATAAAGATGCAGATTGATACCGAGCGGGTTTGGGGCATGGTCTCGGTGATAACCCGCAGGCCGTTATTCAGTGTAGTCTGCTGATGCATATTTTACCTTTCGTTTAAGGAGTAGACGATATTCTAACGGTATGATTTATAAAGTGTCAATTAAAGTTTGGCTTTTCCTCCCCTCTCATTAACCCCATCCTTGTTTAGCGAACGTCTTTATGTCCCACCCTGCCCACCCAACAGAAGTCTTTCCAAAGGGGACTTTGTCCCCCTTAAAAACCCCCTTAAAGTGGGGGAGGGGTGGCGTAACCCACAAGTTAAGAAGTTTACTCATTAGGGTGGGCTGGGTGGGTCTGAAACAACGTACGCCCAACAAGGTGGGGTGGTGGCTGCTTCCCCGCAGCTTTGTAAAAAGGGGGTATTTATTATAAACTTAATAGATAGATAACGTTGCCTGATATGGTTAGGAGTCAATATGGAAAAATACAAATACCAGGACTTCATCCCCCAGTATTACAACGTGACCACTAAGCTCATTGACGAGACGGTGGAGAAGGGCTTGGGTGATAAGGTATTGGTGTACTACAAGGACAAGACCTACACCTACGCCGAGATGCAGAAGATGATAAACCAGGTGGGGAATGCGCTCAAGATACTGGGCGTGCACATGGAAGAGCGGGTAATGCTGGTCCTGTACG
>JASFEJ010000124.1:0-4392 GCA_050124895.1 Dehalococcoidia bacterium | reverse complement strand
ACGGTCAGGTCGTTGCCGATGACATCGGAGATTATGAGCGCGATAACCCTGGCCGGGGCGTAAAAAGCGCCCAGCCGTCCGCCCTTGATTTGTGAAAGGTGTCTCCTCACCATGTTGATTTCGTTTATTTTCGCCCCCGAGCCGATAAGGAGCTTGGTGATTCTCTGCTTGTCTTTCAGGCTAACTCCCGCCACGGGGTAAGGCATCAGCGCCGAGGCGCCGCCGGAGAGGAGGCCAATGACGATATCGTTTTTGCCTATCGAGTAGCGGTCTTTTAGGGCCAGCATCTCTTTAACGCCGCTGGCGCCGCGCTGGTCGGGGGTGGGATGGCCGCTGATTACGGTCTTAATCCGCTGCGTCCTGGCCGGCCCGCCCTTAAAGTTAATCACGCCCGCGGTTATGTTACCGACACCGATAATGTCTTCCAGCGCCTGCGCCATAAGCCCGCTGGCCTTGCCGCCGCCGACGACGAAGATACGGTTGGCTGCCGACAGGGAATAGCTATCACCCGCTACCTCAATAGTTTGCCTGACGGCGTCATAGCTGACGGCCGCCCTCATTATATTCGTGGGCAGGACGCGCTTGATGCCGGCTTCAAAAATCTGTAAAACTTTATCTCTGGGCTGGCTAGTAGCCAGTTCACGGCGGTTTTTGATAATCATGGCTTCCCTATCATACATCAACCCATTGAGCAGTGAAAGCTTGACGTCAGCTATGAATAACCTCTAAAATTGCCCAGAACCAGTGGCAGCGGTGGGACTTCATAGAAAGGAAACCAGCGTATTACTATGGCCGATACGACGTGGCAGAACTACAAAAAAACGAAGCACGCCAAACCGTTCCCGCTAAAAGGTATCCGCGTACTTGAAGTATGCACCCTCATTCTGGGCCCTTCGGGGCCGGGCTTTCTGGCCATGATGGGTGCCGAAGTCATAAAGTGTGAGATTCCCCCCATGGGGGACACCTGCCGTGACATGACCCCCTTTGGTTATCTGTTCAAAGGATGCGGGCCGGTATTTGCCCACACCAACCCCAACAAATACTGGATTGGACTGGACCTGCATAAGCCTGAAGCGAAGAGGGTATTTTTAGAACTCGCCGCCAATTCCGACATTGTTGAAGAAAACCTCCGGCCGGGGGTGATGGAAGGCTGGAACGTTGGCTACCGACAAATCAAGGAGGTCAACCCCGGCATTATCTACATCGCCAAGAACGGCTTCGGCCAGTGGGGAAAATACGCTAAGGAGAACAGGCCTTCCAATGACGGCGCCTCCCAGGGATTTTCCGGATATGCCTGGATGTCAAGCTTCCCCGGCCAGCCGCCGCTTAAGAGCCGCATATACCCCTGCGACGACTACGGTGGGCTGATGGGCGGAATGGCGGTGCTGGCTGCCCTCCACTACCGGAAGCGGACGGGCCAGGGG
Source organism: Dehalococcoidia bacterium (assembly GCA_050124895.1). Classification (GTDB taxonomy): domain Bacteria; phylum Chloroflexota; class Dehalococcoidia; order Dehalococcoidales; family BS750m-G39; genus E44-bin88. Next base: position 2,968 of record JASFEJ010000124.1, on the reverse strand, counting down.
CAGTATATAGAGCTGTCACAGAGCGAAAACATTATGCGGGCGATGTCCTGGGTATGGCCTTACCAGCAGATTACGGGTAAGACAGCCATGCCCGCCGGCAACCGTGATTTATCCGTCTGCCCCGCCGACACGTTCTACTCCGCCGACGATACCTTTGTGGCTATCGCCGCCCCCGCCCCGTGGGAATTCGCTGGCCTTTGCGCGGCCATGGGCAGGCCGGAGCTAGCTAAAGACCCTAGGTTTAAAGACCACCTCACCCGGCTCAGGGAGGATAACGCCACAGAAATTCTAAAAATCATTGCCGATTGGGCCAGAACTAGGACCTCTGAAGAGATTGAAGAGATGGGGGAAAAGCACGGCTTCGCCGCCTCCCGCGTCTATACCGTCAAGGATGTGGCCCATGACCGGCATTACCAGGAGCGGGGCTTTATGACTGAGGTTGATGACCCTCTCCTCGGTCAATACCGCAGCTATGAATTCCCGGTGATGATGTCCAAGACGCCGCCTAGGGTTAAGTGGTCGGTCAGGCCGGTAGGCTTTGACAACGAATATGTAATGGCACACTACCTGGGCAAAAGCCAGGACGAAATCAAGCAGCTGTCCCAATGCGGCGCCCTGGGCAAGTGGGCTGACGTACCGGGCCGCCGACCGCCGGCCGCCTGGGATGGTAAGACTGGTATCATCATATCCGAAGACGACAAGGAAAAGGAATAACGGTAATGGACAAGGAACAAGCCTGGTCAGACTGGATAAAAGAGAGGGATGACCCCAGGATTGCCCACACCAAGTCCGAAGCCCTTGATGATATTACCGTCCTCGACCTGAGCTACAAGAGCTATGCCGGCTGCTACTGCACCTCGATGCTGGCCGAGTTCGGGGCTAAGGTATTGCGAATAGAGCCTCCGGAGGGCGATTTCATCAGGAGCTGCACTCCCTACGGCATGCTGCATAAGGGCGAAGGGCTCAACTACCTGACCGAGGGCCGTAACAAGCACCACATCACCCTCAATCTTAAAAAGCCAGAGGGCAGGGAGATATTGAAAAAGCTGGTCGCCAAGGCCGACGTGCTCGTCGAGACCTTTAAGCCGGGTATTATGGACGAGTGGGGTATCGGCTACGAGGACCTGAAGAAGCTCAATCCCAAGCTTATATTCGCTTCCATAACCGCTTACGGACAGTTCGGGCCCATGAGCCGTAACCCTATGCCCGACTACGATAATATAGCTCAGGCTAGGTCAGGGATACAGGCGGGCACAGGAGAGGTTATGCCCGAGGGAAAGAGCTACGATGAGTGCCCCTGGGCAGTCCCCACCAAGGCCGGTCCTTGGATAGGCTGGGCCCAGCCGGCAACCTTTATGGCGGTCGGCATTATGGCCGCCCTGTACTGGCGGTGGACGACCGGGGAAGGTCAGGCGCTGGATGTGGCCACGGCCGAAGCTTACGCCCGTTTTGACGACTTCGCGGCATTATGGTACGAGGGGGCTGGTATTGTTGCTGAGCGCTTTGGCAGCCTGGATACCGCTGCTTGGCTATACTGCTTCGCACCAACCAGGGACGGCGCCGTTTTCCTGGGGGGATTGAGGCTGGAGATGTGGCAGGCATTTGCCGATATGGTAGGGAAGTGGGACGAGTGGGGCGCCGCCGATTGGACGAACCTGACCGTTTTTACAGAAAAGGAACAGCAATTGAAATGGGCGCCGCTGGTCTTTGCCGAGACACGCAAATACACCAACGACGAGCTGGTAGCCATGTCGATAGAGTATTCCCAGAAGGGGCGTCTGGCCCCCATTACGCCGGTGGTGGCTCCGGTCTGTTCTCCCCGGGAAGCGATGGAAGATGCTAACTGGTTAGAGCGGGGAATGTTCACTCCGGTCAAAGACCCGATTTACGGAGAGCTGGTTGTCGCTCAGGCGCAGCACAAGATGACCAGGACGCCCATCAGGACGAAGTGGCTCTGTCAGCCCGTGGGCCATGAAAACGAAAATATATATAAGGAGTATATGGGCTTTTCCCCGGCCCGCCTGAAAGAACTGAAAAAGGCGGGTATAATATAAGGAAGATATGGATTTAGCTAATCTGGTGGTTCTTATCCGGGGCGGCGGCGAGGTCGCCAGCGGGGTGGCCCATAAGCTGGCGCGCGCCCGCTTTCGCGTCTGCATGACGGAGACCTCCCAGCCCTTAGCCGTCAGCCGCGGCGTTGCTTTCTGCGAGGCGGTATATGACGGGGAAAAGGAGGTCGAGGGGGTAACGGCCAAACTGGTGGCATCACCGAGCCAGATTGCCAACGTATGGCGCCAGAAAAAGCTACCCATCATTATTGACCCCGACGCTCTGGTTAAGGATGCCCTCAAACCCGCCGTGCTGATTGACGCCCTGATGGCCAAGCAAAACCTGGGGACGAAGATTGGCGACGCCCCCCTAGTCATCGGCTTAGGCCCCGGCTTTGAGACAGGACGGGACGCTCATGTGGTAATAGAGACCAATAACAGCGAGCGCCTGGGCCGGGTAATCGACGCCGGCAAGGCGGAGGAGAACACCGGCATTCCCGTCGCCATCGGCGGCCTGACCGAGGAAAGGGTGCTGCACTCCCCCATCGAGGGGCAGTTTGCCACCGATTGGGAAATCGGCGATATGGTGGCGGCGGGTGATATAATGGCTTCAGTGGCGGGGCAGTCGTTTAAGGCGGAGATTGGCGGCGTGGTGCGGGCCCTGCTCAGGAACAAAACAATGGTGGTGAAGGGGACCAAGCTGGGCGAGATTGACCCTTCCCGGGACAGAGAAGCCTGCTTTACTATCCGGCCCCGGGTGAGAGCGATTGCCGGCGGAGTCTTAGAGGCGATACTGACGCGCTTCAATGTCTAGAGGAGAGTAATGACCGATATCTATCAGGAAATAGTCAGGATTAAGGAAGCGGGCGAAGAGGCGGCGCTGGTCACTATTGTTTCCGCCACCGGCTCGACGCCCCGTG
>JASFEJ010000123.1:0-4466 GCA_050124895.1 Dehalococcoidia bacterium | reverse complement strand
ACATTGGCCTAAAACTGTGCTTACAATAGACGAAATAGGCAAAAAATCTTAATTGAAGAGGTGAGAAAATGAAACTGGTGGTTGTAGGTCTTGGACAATGTGGTGGTAGGATTGCCGACGCCTTCGCCCGTTTAAACAAAAGGGCACGCGGTGCCCGCGGAATGGAGATAGTTACCGGTGCTTTCGCCGTAAATACTGATGCCGCTGATTTAAGCGGGTTACAAACAATCAGGCCCGATTACCAGCACCGGATTCTAATCGGCGGACGGCGGACGGGCGGTCACGGCGTAGGTAAAATCAACGAACTGGGGGCCGAGGTAGCCCGGGAAGACGGCGACAAGGTCGTCGACGCCCTGAGAACGGCCCACCGCTTCTTTGAAACCGACGCTTTTCTGCTCTGCGCCGGCGTGGCCGGCGGTACCGGCTCGGGGGCACTGCCCATCATCACCCAGATGATGAAAGACCGCTACATCGACAAGCCGGTTTACGCGATGGCGGTTCTCCCCTTCGCCCACGAAGAGGAGACCGAGGAAAGGACCATCTACAACGCGGCTACCTGTCTCAAATCGCTCTACACTACGGCCGACGCCGTTTTCCTGGCCGATAACCAGCGCTTCGTCAGGAAGGACTTCTCGCTGAGGAACAACCTTACCCAGATTAACGACCTCATCGTCGAGCCCTTCTTCAACCTGCTCTGCGCCGGTGAAGAGACCAGGCGCAAGAACATCGGCGCCCGCATGGTGGACGCCGGCGACATCATTCAAAGTCTGGTCGGCTGGACGGTAATCGGCTACGGCAAGTCGCAGCTGCCCACCTTCAAGTTATTCTCCTGGGGCCGCAATTTCCGCAAGAAGAGCACCGAAACCCACCGCGGCATCCAGGCGATGGACGAAGCCCTGAGCGAGCTTTCCGTCAAGTGCAACCCCGCCGAGTCGGGGCGAGCTCTCTATCTGGTTTCGGCGCCGCACAAAGAGATGAACATGGACCTGGTCAAAGACCTGGGCGAGTACCTCCGCGATATGGCTCCCGAGGCCGTTATCAGGAACGGCGACTACCCCAGAGAGAGAAGCCTGATTGACGTCACCCTGGTCCTCTCCGAGCTGGGCTCCGTGGACAAGATTAAGACCTACTACGAAACCGCCACCCAGTTCATCCACGCCTCCAAGGGCCGAGAGAAACAGGCCGAGGGTAAGCTCAAGGAAATCGAAGAAGCCTCCAAGGACATACCCTCACTACTATAATCAATAATAGCTGAGTTTAGGCCAGCCTTATCAGTTCATGGTAGGGCTGGCCTTTTATTTAGAAATAAAGCTCCACCGACTCCTAAATCGGCTTTGGAAACAGGCCGATTTAGGGTATAATAGAGGCAGATGTCGTCTCAAGTTTTTTATCGTAAATGGCGTCCTCAGACCCTGGCCGACGTCGTCGGTCAGCCGGCGGTAACCCAGACTCTAACTAACGCCCTCAAGAGCGAGCATGTCTCCCACGCCTATCTCTTCTACGGCCCGCGGGGAACGGGCAAGACCAGTACCGGCCGCATCCTGGCTAAAGCGGTCAACTGCCTCTCCACCGATAAGGAAAAGCCCTGTAACGAATGCGAGATGTGCCAGGCCATAACCGAGGGCAGCGCCATGGACGTCATCGAAATCGACGCCGCCAGCAACACCAGCGTCGACGATATTCGCAGCCTGCGCGAGAAGGTCAACTACGCCCCCGGCCAGGCAAAATACAAGGTCTACATCATCGACGAAGTCCACATGCTCTCTAACAGCGCCTCCAACGCCCTGCTCAAGACGCTGGAAGAGCCGCCGCCCCAGGTAATATTTATACTGGCGACGACGGAAATACATAAAGTATTGCCCACGATTCTGTCCCGCTGCCAGCGCTTCGATTTCAGGCGCATCTCCCAATCCGACGTGGTGGCCAAGCTGGAAAGCATCTGTAAGGCCGAGGGCATCAAGATAGAGCCGGAGGGACTAAGGCTCATCGCCCGCAGCGCCACCGGCAGCCTGCGCGACGCCGAAAACCTGCTGGAACAGATGGCCACTTATTACGGCAAGGAAATCGGCCTGCCCCAGGTACAGTCCGTCCTGGGCATCACCGGCGACGAGCGGGCTAAGGAATTAGCTAAACACATCGTCAACAACGATGTTGCGGCGGGCGTGGCCACCATAAACGGCGTCAACAGCGACGGTCTGGACTTAAGACAGTTCAACCGGGAGCTGGTAGCTTATCTAAGACAGCTGCTATTAGTCAAGACCGGCTCCGAGGCAGCCGTTGACCTCACCGCCGAGGACATCGCCGAGCTCAAAGAGCTGGCGGCTGAGACCACGCTGGCCCAAATCTTAAGGGCGATAAAGCTCTTCGGGCAGCTCGAAATCGGCTTCGATAACTACTCCACCCTACCCCTGGAGCTGGCGCTGGTCGACTGCGCCCAAAGCCCCACCGAAGCCGTGAAGAACCCCACCCCTCCACCCCAATACCAAGCCCCACCAGTGAAAGCGGCGCCCAGACCAGCTAAAGCCGCCGAACCGGCTAAGGACATTTCCGAGACAAAAGCAGTGGAGACACCCAAAGCAGAAGCAGACGAGCCAGCCAAGGAAGTACCCGAGGCTAAGGCAACCGAGACAGCTAAGGCAGAAGATGAGCCTAAGACAGTCGAGGAACCAAAGTTAGAAGATAAATCAAAGGCAGAGGCAGCCGAAAAGCCAAAGGCTGAGGCAACCCAGCCGGAGGATGGCGAGAACCCACCCACTACCCCACCCGAGCTCAGCAGCGAAATCGAGCGCCTGAAGGCGAACTGGAAACAGGTCATCGAGCAGGCACCCGACGAGCTTAAAAAAACGGCCGCCGTCGCCATCTTGAGGAGCGCCGGAGTCAAACCGGTGGCCATTGAAAGCGACAACACCGTGGTCCTGGCCTTCAAGTACCCCATCCACAAGGAAAGGCTGGAGACCACCGAAAACCAACAGGTGACCCGGACCATCATCAGCAGCTTCCTGGGGCGTCAATGCCAGGTGCGCTGCGTCCACGAGCCCGAGGACAACCACCTGGTGGACGCCGTCAAAAGGATAGGCGCCCAGGTCATCAATACGGAGGAATTGTGAACAGACGCATGATGCAGCAAGCCCAGGAACTTCAGGCCCGGCTGGCCAAGGTCCAAAAGGAGCTAGCCGAAGCCACCGTCGAAGCCACGGCGGGGGGAGGGGCGGTCACCGTCGTCATCACCGGACAGCAGCAGGTGAAATCGATAAAGATAGCCCCCGAGGCCATCAACCCCGACGATGTCGAGATGCTGGAAGACCTGGTGCTGGCGGCGGTCAACGAAGCCCTCACCAAGTCACAGGAACTCGCCGCCGAGCGCATGAGCAAGGTGACCGGAGGCCTGAATATTCCCGGCCTGACCTAAAAATCATCAGGGGAGGCGTATCCCTAGAAGGAACTCTAGAGGGTGAATCCCCTCTAAGGGCGGTTGTGGGTGGGACGACAAACGTAGACTGACAGAGTGGAGTAGTAGGGCATAACCCTAAGGAGGATATAAAAGGGGTACCACCCTTATAGGGTGGGTATTGGGTGGGAAAATCATACGTAAGCTGACAGAGTGGGGCGGTGAGGGGAAGTAATCTTAAGAACCTAAAAGGAGAACCAGTTGACCCAAGACATACCGCCCGCCGCCGGCGCGGTGGACAGGCTCATCCAAGAATTGAACAAGCTCCCCGGCATCGGCCTCAAGAGCGCCCAGCGCCTCGCCTTCCACCTCCTGCGCGCCTCGGACGAACAGAGTAGAATGCTGGCCGACGCCATCCTCTCGGTGAAGCAGAAGACCAAGCTCTGCTCGACCTGCTTCAACATCACCGACACCGACCCCTGCCCCATCTGCCGCAACCCCCAGCGCGAGCGCAGCCTGGTCTGCATTGTGGAACAGCCGCAGGATATCCTGGCGCTGGAGCACACCAAGACCTACCACGGGCTCTATCATGTCCTCCACGGCGCCATCTCCCCCACCGAGGGCATCGGCACGGGCGACATCAGAATCAACGAGCTTATGGCCAGGCTTAAAAACGGCGAAATCAAGGAGGTCATCCTGGCCACCAACCCCACCCTGGAGGGGGAGCAGACCGCCATGTACCTCAACAAGCTCATTCCCCCCTTAGGCATCAAGGTCACCCGCCTGGCCAGAGGGCTACCCTTCGGCACCGAGCTGGAATACGCCGACGACGTCACCCTGACCCGCGCCATCGAGGGCAGGCAGGAATTTTAACAAAAGGGGTGATGCGATGTTCAAATCGGCATTTATCATCATGGCGCCCGACGGCGACCCCAAAAAACACCGGGCGACCATCAAGACCGGTAAGGCGGAGTTGACGTCGGTGTTCATCCAGTTGAGGAACATCGACCAGGCCGTCGAGGTGGCTAAAGAGCTGGTGCAAAACTAGGGTATCCAGTCTATCCACCTCTGCCCCGGT
>JASFEJ010000122.1:0-4599 GCA_050124895.1 Dehalococcoidia bacterium | reverse complement strand
CATTTTCGTCTCCTTAGTTTTAAAGGACTGCACCTATACTAAGGCTAACCGGCGCTAAATGCAATAGGGGTGGTCAGGTGGTGGGGGGGAGCTGGACCGGTTTATCGTCTTCTTTGCCCCAGTCCTGCATCAGCTCTTTTAAGCGTTGGGCAAGCTTGGGGTCGTTGCGCAGGCGCTCGATAAAGACGGGGCAGCCTTCCAGGATGGAGTTCTGGGCGGCGCTGGCCATGCTGGAGAGCAGGTTTTGCATGCCCAGGTCGGCTGACTGGGGGAATTCCGTCCCCGGCGCCGAGGATTCGAGCTGGCGGCGGATGTCCTCGGCGGTGAACCTCATGGGCATAACGCAGGACTTGTACCAGGGGCAGTCCTTACACTGAGCTATGGCGTAGGCTTCGTCTAAAACATCACCCATATCTAACCCCCCTTAGTCACTGAAAATCTGGTCCATGATGTCTTCAATCTCCTCATAGCTCTGGAAATAACCGCGCTTTATGCCCATTATATAGCCCTCGCTGTCGATGAAGAAGGTGCGCGGGAGAGCCGTCACCTGATACTGTGAGGAGACTAGTTTTAATCTATCCACTATTACCGGGAAGGTAATCCCCTCGGCTTGGACAAAGTCGGCCACCGTGGACGTCTCCTGGCCCTTGGCGATAGTCAGCAGCGCTACCTCCGTTGCCGGCCACTCGTCGTAGAGCTGCTGTATAAGGGGTAGTTCCTCCAGACAGTAGCTGCAGGCGGTACTCCAGAAGTTGAGCACAACCACCCGCCCCCTGAAATCACTTAAAGCGTAGGTTTCGCCGACGGCATCCTCAAAGCGGAAGTCGAAGGACGCGTCACCGGCCTCGGGTTCTTCACCGGAATTCTGGTCACAATCGATTACCAGGCCCATGCCGCTGGTTAAATCGGGCTCGCCGCCGCAGCCGGCGGCGGTCATCAGCCCTGTGACCAGCAGCGAGGCCAAGGTTATGACCAGAATGGCTTTAGGCATCTCTTCTCCTTACGAGGCGATAAGCTGTTCCAGGATGTTTTCCAGCTCTTCCACGCTCTGGAAAGCGCCGGGCCACACACCCCGAAAGCCGCCCTCGGCATCAATGAAGAAGCTGAGCGGGAAGACACTCACCATGTAATTTGTCGCCAGTTTGGTTTCCCTGTCCAGAATCACCGGCAGGGAAATCTCGTTATCCTGCATAAATTCGGCCACGTCTTCGGCACTATCGCCTACGTTGATGGTCAGTATGACCACATCTTCGTCGGGCCACTGTTCATAGACCTGCTGGATGAAGGGCATCTCCACGACGCACCAGGGGCAGCTGATTCTCCAGAAGTTGAGCAAAACCAAACTGCCCTTAAAATCACTCAGGGAGAAGAGCTGTTCGTTGGCGTCTTGGAAGGTGAAGTCGGGCAACGAGCCGCCGATTTCAATATCTTCGGCGGCAAGGTCTTCAAAATCTATTATCAGGCCCAGCCCGCTGCTTAAATCGGGCTCGGCGGGCTCGGGCTCGTCGCCGTTAGGCTCTTCGGGCTCGGTAGGCTCGGTGGGCTCATTACCATTTGGTACTTCCCCATTGGGGTTGCCGTTGACGTCGCCGTTAGGTGTATCGCCGTTGGGGACTTGGCCGTTGCCGTCAGTACCGTCACAACAGGTTGTGGTCGCCAGTCCCGCGACCAATACTGCCACCAGCGCTATGACCGCTAATACCTTTAGTACTCTAACCAAATTCAGCCTCTTTCGTAATTATAACCCTAAAAGCGGCTCTAAAACCAGTTGCAGACTGGTCTAGAACAAGCTCAGGGTGTTGGTCAGGGTGAGTATGCCCACCACGATGAGCAAAACGCCGCTGAAGATATAGGTCCAGGTGGAGTAGCGGTGCAAACGCCTTAAGAGGGGCCGGAAGTAGTCGAAGGCGATGCCGATAATCAGGAAGGGGATGCCCAGCCCCAGAGAATAAATGGCCAGCAGGTAGGCGCCGCGCCAGACGGTCTCCGAGCCCCAGGCCAGAGTCAGAATGGCGCCGAGCACGGGGCCGACGCAGGGAGTCCAGGCCAAAGAGAAGATAGCCCCGATAATCATCGAGCGCAGGTAGCCGCTGGTGGCCCCTAAGCTGGGCGCCAGCCGCTTTTCGTAGTTGAGCCAGGGAAATTTAAGCGACGCCAGCAAAAAGACGCCGAAGGCGATGAGCAGGCCGCCGGCTATCTTAATGACGATTGAGTGGGAGCCGACGGCAAAGCCGGCCAGCCCCGCCGCCGCCCCCAGGGCGATGAAGATAATGGTGAAGCCGATAACGAAGCTGAGGGAGTGAAAGAATATGGGGAAGCGGGCTTGTTTCTCCTTCGCTTCTAGGATTTCGGTGCCGCAGACGCTGGCCAGATAGACCGGTACCAGCGGTAACACGCAGGGGGAAAAGAAGGAGAGCACCCCGGCGCCGAAGGCGACCCATATCGAAACATCTTCCATAGACTAAAAAAAGCCTTTCTTTAAGCAGGACTTTCGTCACTGCGATAGCCCTAATGCTAACCAATCTGGGCCAAAATAGCAAGCTGGTCACATCATTCCTAAAGGGATATAATGATTTATAGATGAGGCCGTTAAGCTACACCCAGATTTCACTCTACCGGAGCTGCCCCCTTAGCTATAAGCTGCAGTACATAGATGGGCTGGAGACTAAAGAGAAAGGCTATTTCAGCTTCGGTACTACCATGCACGACTGCGCCGAGTATTTCTTCAAGGTCAAGGTGCCGCCGCCGCCAACGCTGGCGCAGATGCTCGATTTCTACGAGCGAAAATGGCTCTCCGAGGGCTACGAGTCCGATGAAGAAGAGGCCGAATACAAGGCCTACGGGCGGGAACTATTGACCAAGTTCTGGGAGATTCACCACCCCGATTTCCGTATGCCCATAGCCGTGGAGCACAAGTTCAACATCGACATCGGCAACGTTAAGCTGACGGGGCGTATCGATAGGGTGGATAAGCTGGAAAGCGGGGGCTTGGCCATCATCGACTACAAGACCAACAAGGAGCTTTTCACCCAGGAGTATATCAATAACGACCTACAGCTCACCTTATACCAGTTGGCGGTGGAGCAGTCCTGGTTTCTGCCCGTGGAGAAGCTGACGCTCTACCACTTCCGCTCCAATACGCCGGTAAGCTGCCCGCCGCGTGAGCCGGAGCGGCTCGAAGAGGCCAAAAAGGTAGTGCTTGAGGTCGCCGAGGGCATCCAGGCGGGTAACTTTCCCGCCACCGAGAGTGCCTACTGCCCCTGCGACTTCCCCGAATACTGCCCCTATTACCAGCACAAGTTCGCCCCGGAGCGGGGCGAGACCGACGTCATCGACGAGGCGGCGGTGCCGGAATCGGTGGAACGCTACGTCGCCCTGCAGAAGGAGATAAAGAGGTTGGAGCTGGAGCTCAAAGAGCTCAAGGAGATGATTACTGCTTATTGTCAGCAGCAGGGTTTGAAACGCGTCTACGGCCAGTCTCACGCCCTGACCTACGGTTTGCGCGAGACTGCCAGCTACAACGAGCCCGAGGTCAAAGCCCTGCTCGAGCCGGCGGGCCTCTGGCCGCGGGTGCTCGGCTTCGACCAGTATAAGCTGCGGGAGCTTATCAAGGACGAGACGGTGGCCGACGAACTGCGCCGCAAGCTGGCCGAGCTAAAGCAGGTGGTCTCGTCCAATCCCCAGCTCTGGGTGCGGCGGCTGGTCCCCGAGGAATAAGAGAAAATAGTATTTGGGGGAGAACTATGATTAGCTACGACGATTTTCTCAAAGTGGATATGCGGGTGGGCAAGGTGCTCAAGGTCGAGGACTTCCCCAAGGCGCGTAACCCCTCCTATAAGTTCGAGGTGGACTTCGGGCCCGAGGTTGGGGTTAAACGCTCCGCCGCCCAATTGACCAACTACGCCAAAGAAGAGCTGCTGGGCAGGCAGTTAGTTGCCGTGGTCAACTTCCCCCCCAAGAACATCGCCGGCTTTAACTCCGAGGTGCTCATACTGGGGGTGGATATGAATGTTGGGGTGGTATCAATGCTCCAGCCCCGGGACGAAGCCATCATCGGCGCCAGGGTCTATTAAAAAATATTTGCATTTTGGCCTGTCTTTCGCTATCCTTAGACCAACAATTGAATAGATGACCGGGGACGTCCAAGCTCGTCTTGGACAAAACGGAGCGCAAGTCGGTGAGATTCCGACGCAGTCCCGCCTGCTGTGACCGATATTCGAATCGGAAGCCAGAACGCCGAGCCCCGGCATCCTTTGAACCTCCGCGGAGAAAGGGGGTGGGATGGTGCTCAGAGTGTACTGAGGAGTCCCCCTCGACTTTAAGGAGAGGGGGATTATTTTTGTCCGGTAATAATATTTGGAGGTAGTATTTCATGAGATTCAAGATGGTGGTTCTGGTTATCCTGTTGAGTTTAGTGGTCGGTGGGGCTTTCGGCTGCCAGGCTGGTTTCGAGCCGGGGACCTATACCGATGATTTGGATAGGGGAGTGGTTATCGATGAGGTGCCGCAGCGTATCGTCTGTTTCGGGCCGAGCATAACCGAGGTTGCCTTCGCGCTGGGGCTGGGGGAACGGCTGGTGGGGGAGGATGATTTCAGCGA
>JASFEJ010000121.1:0-4640 GCA_050124895.1 Dehalococcoidia bacterium | reverse complement strand
GCCTGGAGCTTCGACGCCATACCCCAGGCGCTTGAGGGCGAAGTCCACGGGCTTACCGAGGAGCCCTACGGCGCCAGCATCGGGGCTAACCCCGAGCTGCAGGTAAGGTACCAGGAAGCGGCCGAAGGTAAGTGGGGCTGCGCCAACGACCTCTGCGCCTACCTGCGCAACTACTGGGGTTCCATCGTGCTCAACGAGTATGCCTTCGGCGGCCCCTGGCCCAAGGCGGACTTCATCTTTCAGAATCACATCTGCTGCACGCACGGCAAGTGGCTGCAGGTCGCCGATGAAATCGAGGGGGGCACCATCCCCTACTTCTGTTTCGATGTCGGCGCCGGGCCCTATGATAAAATCGGCGAGCGGCAGATAAACTACGTCGTGGAACAGCTCCACGACGGCATTGACTTCCTGGAGAAGGTCACCGGCCGCAAGGTCAGCGACGAAAAGCTCATCCAGAACGTCCAGAACACCTATGACTCCTGCTGCTACTGGGCCAAGACCTGTGAGCTGAACCAGGCCGTACCCGCGCCTCTGGAGGAGAAGACGATGTTCTCCCTCTACGTGCTGGGGACGCTGGAAAAATCGAATAAGGCTATCGCCGACTTCTACAAGAACCAGCTTTACCCAGAGGTCAAGGACCGCGTGGCTAATAAGATTGCCGCCGTGGCCAACGAGCAATGCCGCGTCATCGGCGACAGCCAGCCGCCCTGGGGCTTCCTCAATATCTTCCGCTACATGGAGCAGTACGGCGTTGCCTTCGTGGCTAATATCTACACCTTCTCCCTCATCGGCTGGTGGAATATCGACGAAAACGGCGACTGGAAACCCTACCCAACCCTTGAGGAACAGGGCATAACCATCAAGGACCGCGACCACGCACTGAGATTACTGGCCGAGGGCGAGCTCAAGGGCAAGATGCAGTGGGCGCAGTTCTACGGCGCCGACTACAAGAACAAGCTCGTCGAAGCCGCCGCCCGCCAGTGGAAGTGCGATGCGGCCATACTCCACCTCAATCGTGGCTGCGAGGGCACCGCCCAGCATCAGATGCAGATAAAACAGGCCCTGCAGAAGATGGGGCTGCCGGTGTTGACCTTCGAGGGCAACATGGCCGACGAGAGGCAGTTCGACGAGGTCAGGACGAAGCGGCTCATCGACCTCTTCGTCACCGAGACGCTGGGGCTGAAGAAGGTGGCTTAGTGAGGTTCAGTTGAGCTAAATGTAGTTTAACTTAGTAAAAATGACTAAAAGGTAGGTTTGAATACTCTACCGGAAGGAGGACGAGATGATAGTGGCAGGAATAGATGTCGGTGGTAAGAAGGTCCACACCGTCATTATGAACGACGGCAAGGTGGTGGCCAAGACGGAAAAGCTGACGGGCATCAAGAAGGCCGAGTCGGCGGAAGAATCCTTCAAGGCCGCCCTGAAGCAGGCCGGGCTGAAGCGTGAGGACGTCAAGCGTATCGTGGCTACCGGCAGCGGCAGCAAGAGGGTCGGCTTCGCCGACGGCTTCATCGCCGATGCTGCGGCCGACGCACGGGGAATCCATAAGCTCATTCCCTCCGCCAGGACGGTTATCGACGTCGGCGGAGAAGAAGGTCGGGCGATAAAGATTGACGCCGAGGGCAAGGTCATGGACTTCGCCGTCAACGAGAAGTGCGCCGCCGGTACCGGCACTTTTGTTGATACCATGGCCCGGGCGCTGGAGATACCGGTGGAGGAGATGGCTAAAATCTCGCTTAGTTCCGATAAGTCCATCCCCATGAACGCCCAGTGCGCCGTCTTCGGCGAGTCGGAGGTTGTCTCCCTGATTCACCAGAAGATAACCAAACCCGATATCGCCCGCGCCGTCCACGACGCCATCGCCGGCAGAATCGCCTCGGTGGCCCGTATCGTGGGCTTGGACAAGGACATCGCCATGATTGGCGGTGTGGCGCGCAACGTCGGCTTCCTGGACTCGCTGAAAAGAGAGCTGGGCTCCGACGTGGTCGTTCCCGAAGACCCCGACTACATCGGGGCCATGGGGGCGGCGGTGGCGGCCTCGGCCGGCGTGACCAAGGAAGAGGTCAAGGCCAAGGTGGTAGAGCGAGAAGATACCGAAGAAGTTAAGGCTTAACCAAGGAGGACAGAGCCATGACGCAGACAAAAAACAAGAAGGTAGAATACTGGAGATGGCCCGAAGAGACCTGGGTCAACCCGGATATTGACTGGAAAGTGGGCAAGTTCGTCACCGCCGGCGTTGATGTCGGCTCGGTGAGCACGCAGGCGGTCATCATGGTTGACGGCAAGCTCTATGCCTACAGCAACCAGCGCACCGGTTCCGACAGCCCGGAGAGCGCCACACGAGGCCTGAATAATGCTTTGAAGGACACCGACCTGACGGTAGCCCACCTCGATTATTGCATCGGCACTGGCTACGGCCGCGTCAACGTGCCCATGGCCCAACAGGCCATCACCGAGATTGCCTGCCATGCCCGCGGCGCCAACTTCATGTACGGGCCCGAGGTCAGGACGGTGCTCGACATGGGTGGTCAGGACTGCAAGGCGATAAGCTGCGACGAGCGGGGCAAGGTAATGAAGTTCATGATGAACGACAAGTGCGCCGCCGGCACCGGCCGCGGCATGGAGGTCTTCGCCGACCTGATTCAGGTGCCCGTCTGGGAGATTGGCCCCCGTTCCTTCCAGGTTGAGAAGGAGCCGGAGCCCATCAGCAGCACCTGCGTCGTCTTCGCCAAGACCGAGGTCATCGGACTGCTGGAGCAGGGCGTGCCCGAGAACGAGATTATGGCCGCCTACTGCAGCGCTATGGCCCACCGCGTCGTCGAACTGCTCAACCGCCTCGGCGTCGAGGAGAAGTTCGCCATCACCGGTGGCATCGCCAAGAACATCGGCGTGGTCAAGCGGCTGGAGGCCGAGATAAAGACCAAGGCCGTCGAGCCCGAATGGCACGACCCCGAGATGAAAAAGAAAGGCCTTCCCTTCGATACCCAGATTGCGGGCGGGATAGGCGCTGCCCTGTTCGCTTTCGCTATGCTGGAGAGGGGCAAGGCGCAAAGCGCCAGAAAGGCGTAAAGATGTTAGCCAACTACGGTTTCAAAGACGGCTCGGGTAACTGGTTCCTGGAGATAGATAGCGACAAGTGCAACGGCTGCGGTAAGTGTGTCGAGGTCTGCCCGCCTCAGATACTTGAGGTCGGCGAAGACGAGTTCGACCCCTTCCGCGAAGAGCCGGTAGCCAAGGTCAAGCCGACCGAGCGCAACAAGATAAGGTACAGCTGCGCCCCCTGCAAGCCCGGCTTCGGCGAGGAGCCCACGCCCTGTATAGCTGCCTGCAAACCGGGGGCTATTGCCTTCGCCGACGGCTGGAAGCTCGCCTATGGGCACTAAAGGTTAAAGCTATGGTCAAGCTGAGCATTGACGGAGTCGAAGTCAGCGTCCCCGAGGGGGCGACGCTGCTGGACGCCGCCCAGCAGGCGGAGATTTATATCCCTCACCTATGCTCCCACCCCGACCTCCCCCCGGTGGAGCAGTTAAAGCCCGCCGGAGTTGTCTATCGGGACAGCGAACGCATTGATAATAAAAAGTCTAGCCCCTACGAGGGCTGCCAGCTCTGCGTGGTGCAAATCGATGGGGAAAAGGATTTTCAGCGCGCCTGCTCAACTGAAGTGAAAGTGGGTATGGTGGTCACCACCGACAGCTCGGAACTTAAAGAATTCCGCCAGGAGAGGCTCATGGCGCTCCTGGCGACGCACCCCCACGCCTGCCTCACCTGCGCCCAGAAGGAGGGTTGCGCCCGCTTCCCCTGCTCGATGAACATACCCGAAAAAGAGCGCTGCTGCCCCAAGTTCGGCAACTGTGAGTTCCAGCGCCTGGTGGAATACGTCGGCATCAAGCCGGAGACGCCGCGCTATGTATTCGAAGACCAGCCCGTTATCAAGGAGCCTTTGTTCGAGCGAGACTATAACCTCTGCATCGGCTGCACCCGCTGTGTCCGCGCCTGTAAAGAGCTGCGCGGCATTGAAGCTATTGATTTCGTTTTTGACGACGAAGGCAGGGTGGTTATCGGCTCCACCGGTCCTACTTTGAGGAAATCGGCTTGTCGCTTTTGCACCGCTTGCGTCGAGGTCTGCCCGACGGGTGCCTTGATTGACACCCAGCCTTTTGAGGAGGTGCCCTGCTCCAAAGCCTGTCCGGCGGGAATTGACGTACCGCGCTATCTAAGATTAATCAAAGAGGGCAAATACCCCGAGGCGGTGGCCGTCATCAGGGAAAAGGTTCCCTTCCCCGCCGTTTTGGGCTACATCTGCCTGCACTTCTGCGAGGAGGAGTGCCGCCGCGGCGATATCAACCAAGCCATCGCCATCCGGGCGTTAAAGCGCTTCGCCGCCGAGAACGACAGCGGACTCTGGAAACAGAGGTCGAAGAAATTACCCGCCAGCGGCCAAAAGGTGGCCGTTATCGGCTCCGGCCCGGCGGGCCTAACGGCGGCTTACTACCTGGCTAAATTAGGGCACAGCGTCACCGTCTTCGAAGCCCTGCCCGTGGTCGGGGGCATGATGCGGGTGGGCATACCCCGACACCGCTTACCATTAGAGGTGCTGGATAGAGAGATTGAAGAGATAAAGGGCGCCGGCATCACCATAA
>JASFEJ010000120.1:0-4656 GCA_050124895.1 Dehalococcoidia bacterium | reverse complement strand
CCGAGCATTGTCTGCAGGACTAATTCCTGAGCGGCATCGCGGGGAAGCCCGATTTCGATAGCGGCCTCAACCAGCGCCTCGACCATTAAGAAGAAATAGGCGGGGCCGCTGCCGCTGATGGCGGTAGCCATATCGAGATAGGCCTCGTCGTCAACGTAAAGCTCTCGGCCCATAGCGCCCAAGATAGCTTTAGCCGATTGTTTTTGACCTTCGGTGACGGCGGGGGTGGCCGTCCAGACGCTCATCCCCTCCCCGACCTGGGCGGGGGTGTTGGGCATGGCGCGGACAACGGCGCCGTGGTTTAAGCCCTGAGAAACTGTGCTTATTTTAGCCCCGGCGATGATGGACAGAACGAGCTGGGATGATTCAATCCTGCCTCTGAGTCCATCCACAACTTCGGCGAGGTTCTGGGGCTTGACGGCAAGGATGATAATATCTTTTGCGGAGACGGCGGCGACATTATCGGCGGTTATCTGTACTGAATATCGCTTCTTGAGGTGCTCAAGGCGTTCCCGACTGACGTCGCTCACCGAAATGGACGCTGGCTGAGCTAAAGACTTTGCCAGAACCGCCGCCAGCATGGCCTCCCCCATATTCCCCCCGCCGATAAGGGCTATGTTCATGATTTTAGAAACTTATCCCCCACGTTTCATGCATCATAATACCTTACGCCGCAGTAGTAAAGCCCCGTGCCGTCCAGCTCCTGGCCGGTGAACCGCTCATCAATGGGGACTGTGATTGCATCATCTGTTGAAGAGGGAAGCCCTAAATGAAAGGCTAATCCGTAGCTACACCCGTAAGAATTAAAATATAAATGGTTATCGTACATATTAGACTCAAAACTACCATTACTCTAAACACTTGTGTATAAGCGCGCAAGCTTTTGGGGCCAGGAATAAATCCCTTTTCATGATGTCTTTTGGCAAGGTCTTTAAAAAAAGCTGCATAGGCTGCGTATAACAACCCCATGATGATTGGGATGAAAATTAAATGAACGGCAACATTCACTTTTTGTAATTCCTTTTGGGCTTTATGTTCCCTTTCAAATTGAACCGAGGAAAACCCAAATGGCTCTCTTGCGTTATATATGCACCAATAGCCACCAAAGAAAGAAGGCTACTACTAGAGCTATTAGTATTGCGAGTATTCTCACAAACCAAATTGATAAGGATCGTTTTCGTCCATCGCTAATTCCCTTACCTAGCTCGTTCATCAATTCTTCTCCAACAAGCATGACTTTGGGTAGGCGCTTTTTTATCATCCAATACAACGTATTAGGTCGGTAGAGTAAATATCGAGTAAATACAGCAACAGTTATTGATACCAAGAAAAACAGAAAAAGCAAGACCAATACGATGATTAGTACTATATCTGTATTATCCATATCCAATTATCACTAATAGTAATACCAGTCTACGGAATAAGGGAAACCGATGTTTCGCGGTGAGGTAACGGTGGGCACGCTCTGAATTAAAGGTGGGGGGTATACAAAATGCAGCCCTGCCAACATGGTACTCTCCTTAGGGTACCTTTTACTTTACGACAATGTTGACCAAGCGTCCGGGGACGTATATCGTCTTGAGTATCTTCTTGCCCTCGGTGTGGGCCTTGACCCGCGGTGATTCCAGTGCTTTTTCCTTGGCTTCGTCCTCGCTGATGGAAACCGGGACAGCTATCCGGTCTCTCAGCTTGCCGTTGACCTGGACGACCAGCGTGATTTCTTCTTCTTTAGCCAGCGCCTCATCCCACTTGGGCCAGCTCTGATTATGGATGCTGTATTCATGCCCCGTCCGCTGCCATAATTCCTCGGCGAGGTGGGGGGCGGTGGGGGCCAGAAGCAGCATAAGGGTGTCGATTGATTCCTTCCAGGCAGCCTCGCCGATAATCCCTTCCTCTTTAGTCTTGGTCAGGTAGTTGGTGTACTCCATCAGCGCCGAAATCATGGTGTTTAAGCGCAGCTTTTCTAAATCCTGGGTCACCTTTCTTATGGTCTGGTGGCTGAGGCGGGCCAGCGCCCGTTCTTGGTCGGCGGGTTTGGCTTTGGCATCCTGTTTATAGCCGCCGGTGACCAGATTCCAGACGCGGTTGAGCCAGCGGCTGATACCGCTGATGCCCCGGTCGTCCCACTCGCCGCCCTGCTCCCAGGGGGCGATGAACATCAAATAGGCGCGCACGGCGTCGGCGCCCAGCTCGGCCACGTAGTCATCGGGGTTGACCACATTGCCCCGCGATTTACTCATCTTCTGCTTCTCGGCGATGATGACCCCCTGGTTGAATAAGCGGGTGAATGGTTCGCCGAAGTCGATGAGTTTCATGTCCCGCAGCGCCTTGGTGAAGAAGCGGGCGTAGAAGAGGTGCATCACGGCGTGCTCGGCGCCGCCAGTATAGAGGTCGACGGGCAGCCAGTATTTCACCTTTGCCGGGTCGAAGGCGGCCTTTTCGTCGTGGGGGCTGGCGTAGCGCAGGAAATACCAGGAAGAGCACATAAAGGTGTCCATGGTGTCCGTCTCGCGCTTGGCAGGAGCGCCGCACTTGGGGCAGGTGGTGTTGACGAACTTCTGGTTGTATTTCAGGGGCGATTCGCCCGTGGGCTTGAACTCGGCGTCTTCGGGTAACAGCACGGGTAAATCTTTTTCGGGCACGGGAACGACGCCGCACTTCTGGCAGTAAATCATGGGTATGGGCGCGCCCCAGTAGCGCTGGCGGGAGATGAGCCAGTCGCGCAGGCGGTAGCTCACGGCGCGTTTACCCCACCCCTTCTCCTCCAGGAAATCGGTTATAGATTCGATGCCCTCTTCGCTGGGCTGGCCGTCGAACTGCCCGGAGTTCACGATTTTACCCGGCTCGATATAGGCTTGCTTTAAGTCCTGGCCGTCCCAGTCGGTGGGTGCCACCACTACTCTGATGGGCAGGTTGTATTTCTTGGCGAAGGCAAAGTCGCGCTCGTCGTGGGCGGGCACACCCATGACGGCCCCCGTGCCGTAGCCCAGGAGCACGTAGTCGGCAATCCAGATGGGCACCTTTTCGCCGTTGAGACGGTTGATAACATGGGCACCGATGAAGACACCGTCCTTCTCCCGCTCGGTGGAGAGCCTTTCGATTTCGGTCTGGCGGCGGGTCTTATTGATATATTCCTCGACCTCGGCCTTTTTCTCGGGGGCGGTCAGCTTGGCCACCAGCGGGTGCTCGGGGGCCAGGACCATAAAGGTGACGCCGAAGGTGGTGTCGGGGCGGGTGGTAAAGACTTTTATCTCTTTTTCTTTGGTGGCGGGGTGGTCTAAAGCGAAGGAGATTTCGGTGCCAGTGCTCTTGCCCACCCAGTTGCGCTGCATTATCTTTATTCTCTCCGGCCAGTCGATGCCCTCGAACTCCATAAGCTCGTCGGCGTATTTGGTGATGCGGAAGAACCACTGTTCCAGGTCGCGGCGGACCACGGCGGTATCGCAGCGCTCGCAAAAGCCGTCGAGCACCTGCTCGTTGGCCAGCACTGTCTGGCACTGGGGGCACCAGTTCACCGGCGCCTTGGCCCGGTAGGCCAGCCCGTGCTCGTAGAGCTTGAGGAAGAACCACTGCGTCCACTTGTAGTAATCGGGCAGGCAGGTGATGACCTCGCGGCTCCAGTCAAATATGGCGCCGATGCTCTTCAGCTGGCGGCGCATATTCTCCACGTTCTGCATCGTCCAGATGAAGGGGTGAATGCCCCGCTTGATGGCGGCGTTCTCGGCGGGCAGCCCGAAGGCGTCGAAGCCCATGGGGTAGAGAACGTTGTAGCCCTGCATCCGCTTGTAGCGGGCGTGTACGTCCGAGGGCGCCATGGGGTACCAGTGGCCGATGTGCAGGTCGCCCGAGGTATAGGGGAACATGGTCAGGGCGTACCACTTGGGGCGGGGTGAGTCCTCAGTGACTTCGTAGAGCTTGTCGTCCGCCCAGCGCTGCTGCCACTTCTTTTCGATTTCCCTAGGGTTATACGTCATTTTACTGGGGCTAATTGTAGCAAGATTAGAGGAGGGGCGCAATGGCGGGGGAGAATTGGGGGGTGAAACCTTTATCAACTCCCCACACCCTGTTAGCGGAGGTGGCTATTGCCCACCCATCCCACCCAATAGAGGTTAGACCTCTTTTTGACTCTTTATTTGCCACCCCTACCCCATGGGGATATTGGGAAGGGCATAACCCAGAAGGAATTCTAGAGGGAGAATCCCCTCTAAGGGTGGGCAGGGCGGGTCAGAAATACGCACGCTAAAAAGGTGGGGCGGTGTGGAAAACTGGATTCCCGCCTTCGCGGGAATGACAAAGGGGTGGGAAGAAAAACTTGGGGGGGCGGGGAAGCAAAACCTCAGGGCATATCGAAGACGCCTATATAGCGCAGGAAGGAACGCAGACCGAAATAGCCCAGATAGGACAGAATCATGCTTTGGACGGTCTTACCGGCACAGATGACAATGAAAAATCGGGTGAAATTGAAGCGCGACGCCCCCATGCCGACAATCAGAGGGGTGAGGACGGGGTTGGGATAGATGGAGAGTAGGAAAACGCTGAGCAGCACCCGGCCCCGGGCGCGATTCAGCATATTAGGTATCTTCCTGAAAAACCGGCCTATCCACGACTTAGGTTCGCTCTCTTGGTTGGGGGTGGTGAAGCTCTTGAAGAAGGCAT